>NZ_JABXXP010000146.1 GCF_013376155.1 Nguyenibacter vanlangensis | reverse complement strand
TGGGAGCCCAGGCATGACGCGCGCGGGTCACATCGTCAGCCTGCTGGCCCTGGCGCTGGTCTCGGCTGGGGCCGCGACGGCCCGGGCGCAGCAATCCGACCTGGTCAAGCGTGGCGAATATCTCGAACGCGCCGCGGATTGCGAGGTCTGCCACACCGCGCCCGGCGGCACGCCCTATGCCGGCGGCCGCGCCTTCGACCTGCCCGGGATCGGCCGGATCTACGCGCCGAACATCACCCCGGACAGGGAAACCGGGATCGGCGCCTATACGGATGCGCAATTCGAATCCGCCGTGCGGATGGGCGTGGCGCCGGGGTGGAAACATCTCTACCCGGTCATGCCCTATGCGTCCTATGCCCGCATGACCCCGGACGACGTGCGGGCAATCCGCGCCTATCTGGCGACCCTGCCGGCGGTGCATGCGCCCGCCCCCCCCAATGTCGTGCGCTTTCCCTACAATATCCGTGCCGTGATGCTGGCCTGGAACCTGCTCTATCGTCCGTCCTCGCCGCTCGCGGACGAACCGGGCCGGTCGGCGGCGTGGAACCGTGGCCGCTATCTGGTCGAGGCCGCGGGCCACTGCGCCGAATGCCATTCGCCCCGCACGATGCTGCAGGCGACGTCCAGGGACCGGTCCTATGCCGGCGCCGTAACCAACGGCTGGATCGCCTATAACATTTCCTCCGACCCCGACAGCGGGATCGGGGCCTGGAACGATTCGCAACTGACGGACTATCTGTCCACCGGCCATGCCGACGGCAGGGGCACTGCAGCCGGCCCCATGGCCGAAGTCGTGGGGCACAGCCTGCGGTACCTGACGCCGCAGGACATCGCCGCCATGGTGACCTATCTGCGCAGCCTGCCGGCCCGCCCGGCGAACGAGACGATCACCGCCGTCGCGCCGGATGCGCTGGCCAGTGCCAGCCTCAGCCACAGCGACGGCGCCGGCTTGTTCGCCGGCGCCTGTGCCGGCTGCCACCTGACGGACGGGAAGGGCCGGCAGGTCGATTTCGCCGCGCTCTGGGGCGCGCGAGCCTTCGGCGAAATCCGGGGGCGCAACCTGGTTCGGGTGATGCTGGAGGGGTCGCGGCTGGATACGGCGCACGGCGCGATGACGATGCCCGCCTTCGGCCCCGAATATCGCGACCAGGACCTGGCGGACATCGCCAATTTCGCGATCGGCCATTTCGGCAACCGGGTCGGGCATGTCACCGCGCACGACGTGGCCGAGGCGCGCGCGAGCCCGTCCGCGCCCTGAAGGCGCTGGCTGCCGGCAGCATCATCCCAGAACGGCGCGTCATCCGGAATTTTTCATGAAGATCGACCTACCGAGCCTGGCGCGCAAGATACCATCCCGGCTGCTGATGCCGCCGGTCTGGGTGGCGCAGCTCGCGACCGGCGCGAAATCGTTCCGCGACAACCCGATCATCGGCAGCCGCCGGCTCAACGCGCTCGGCCTGCATAACGCGCGCCAGGGCCTGGCCCACTGGCTGGCCGACCGCCGCCGCCGCCGCCTCGGCCAGGCCCTGGACGCCGATCATGCCGCCGCCTTCCGGCGTGACGGCTTCGTCCTGGTCCCGGATTTCCTGTCGCCCGACATGTTCGCCGCCGCGCTGCGTCAGGCCAGGGATTTCCGCGGGCCAGCCCGTGAGACGATCCAGGGCGACACGATCACCCGCCGCCTGGCGCTCGATCCGGCGGCCCTGCGACGCATGCCCGCGCTCGGCCGAGTCCTCGATGATCCGCTCTGGCGCCGCCTGCTGCGTTTCGTCGGCAGTCATGATGCCGAGCCGGTCTGCTACCTGCAGACGATCCTCTCCGGCGCCGTCGACGGCCCGCCGGATCCGCAGACGGCCTTGCATGCCGACACGTTCCACCCGACCGTCAAGGCATGGCTGACATTGACCGACGTCGCGGAAGGCGCCGGCCCGTTCGTCTATGTCCCTGGTTCGCACATCCTCACGCCGGCGCGCCGGGCATGGGAACGCCGTATGAGCATGACGGCGCGCCACACCCCCGACCGCCTCAGCGGCCGCGGCTCGTTCCGGATCTCGGCCGAAGATCTGCGCCGCCTCGGCTATGACGCGCCACGCGCCTTCGCCGTGCCGGCCAATACGCTGATCGTGGCCGATACGTCCGGCTTCCATGCGCGCGGTCCCAGCCTGCAGCCCGGGATCAGGGTTGAAATCTGGGCATATGGCCGCCGCAACCCATTTCTTTCGCTCCCGTTCGACATCTGGCGGATTCCGGCGCTCGGCCGCCGCCGCGCACCCGTCTTCTGGGCGGTGTGCGACGTGCTGGACCGCCTCGGCCTGAAACGGCAAACCTGGCGCCGCCGGGACAACAGGTCGGCGTTCGATCCGGCCTGATGCAAGGATCGCGCGTCGCTGCCATAAAGGGTGGGGAATCCCGACGCATGGTAGCGGCGGACGGATTTGAACCGCCGACCAAGGGATTATGATTCCCCTGCTCTACCGCTGAGCTACGCCGCCATCGCGTCGGTGGTTGGGGAGATATCCCCCCCGTCATCCAAAGTCAACCCGTTGATCGCGATTGATGCACCTGTTGTCATCATGGTTAAAGAAAAAAGCCTTTTCCCTTGATATGGCGCCATTCATGGCGCGCCACCCGGCCCCGGCCGGGCCACAGACCGGAACGGATTTCGTGAAAAGCGCCTTTCTTGCTCTCCTGATCGACCTTCGCCGATCGTTCGGTTGGCTGCCCGGGATCGTGGCCTCGATCCTGGTCCTGTGCGCGGCCGTGCTGATGGCCGAGATCGTCAGCCGGATCACCACCAAGCTCGTCCTGCGCATCCCGGGGCAGAAGCGCGGGGCCTTCGTCCGTTCCTTCACGCTGGCGATGCGGCGTCCGGCGCGGATCACGCTGGCGATCATCTTTGTCGCGACCGCGCTGCCGGCGTCCGGCCTGTCCTATCGCATGATGCAGATGACGGGCCGGGGATTGCTGGTTCTGTTCGTGCTGATGCTGGGCTATGCGGCAATCGTGGCGATGCGCGTGCTGTCGGACGCCTACCTGGCGCGGATAGACGGCAAGGAAGATCGCGACGACATCCTGCTGCGCACCCATAAGACGCAGGTGCGCGTACTGCGCCGCATGGCGGATATCCTGATCGGTGTCCTGACCGTCGGCTCGGCGCTCATGACCTTCGAATCGGTGCGCGAATATGGCCTCAGCCTGTTCGCGTCGGCCGGCGCCGCCTCCCTGCTGGTCGGCCTGGCGGCCCGGCCGCTGCTGACCAACCTCATCGCCGGCATGCAGATCGCGATGACCCAGCCGATCCGGATGGAAGACCTGATCATCATCAATGGCGACTGGGCGTGGGTCGAGGAAATCACCGCCACCTACGTCGTCCTGCGTGTGTGGGACTGGCGGCGGCACATCGTGCCGATTTCCTATTTCCTGGAAAATTCCTTCCAGAACTGGACGCATAATTCGGCGGCGCTGATCGGCGTGGTGTTCCTGTATCTCGATTTCCACGCCCCGATGGACCGAATCCGCGCCCGGCTGCACGACATCGTGCGCGAAAGCCCGCTATGGGACGGCAAGGTGTTCGACGTCCAGGTCGCGGACTGTTCGGCGCAGGTGATGACGATCCGCGTGATCGCCTCGGCCCGCTCGGCCATGCAGAGCTGGGACCTGCGCTGCGACATCCGCGAGAAGATCATCGTCTTCCTGCGCGACCACTGCCCCGAGGCCCTGCCGCGCGAGCGCATGGCCCATGTCGCGTCGCAATCGGGGCAGGACGTACTGACCGCGCCGGGCGTGATCTCGCCGGCGATCGACCGCCCGCCGCCAGGCTCCTATACCGGCCCCGGCGCTGCCCCAGGGATGTGATGTCGGTGGGAACCGATTGCGGATCAATGGATTAATACCAGCGCGTGTCATGCCAGCGCGTGTCATGATTGACCGTCTTGTTCTCTCTTTTTTCGGGCTCTCTTTTTCGGGGCGCTGCCCCGAACCCCGCCAAAGGCGGTGCCTTTGGAAACCGATCATTTGTCAATGTAATGGGGTGCAGGGGCCCGTGGCCCCAGCCGGGTTCGGGCAGAGCCCGACCTGTCTTCCAAACGGTCAATGTCCAAATGGATTGGTATAAGTCAGGCGGCGTCCCCGTCCTGCCTTGCAGGACACATCTCCGGGCCGACAGACCTCGTCGAGGCCCGCAAAATCAGACCGTGGCGGTTCGCTTGTCGCGGCCGAGGTGCGAATGGGAATGGCCATACAGGACATAGCCCAGCACCCCCAGGACGATATAGCCGCCGAGCAGGAGGGCCGGCAGCGGATTGCCATCGGCCAGGGCACGGATCATGTCCAGAAAGAGCGGCCCGGCCATGATCAGGCAGAACAGGATGCCCAGGCTGGGCACCAGCCCGATCCAGACCCCGCCGACCCGCACCCCGCCCAGCGGCACGCTGAAGGGACGCGCCAGGTCGGGGCGGGCATTGCGCTGCCAGATGACGGTAAAGCACACGATGCCGAATGCCGCCGCCGTGCCCAGGCTGACCAGGTCGCTGATGATGTCGATCGGCAGCGTGGCGGTCGCCGCCGCCACGACCAGGCCCAGCAGGATGGTCCCGATCCACGGCGTGCGAAAGGTCGGATGCAGCCGGCAGAAAATCTTCGGCAGCAGCCCGTCCCGCGCGATGGTGAAGAAAATGCGGGTCTGGCCGTAAAGCAGCCCCAGGATCACCGAGCACAGGCCGATCACCGCCCCCACCTTGATCAGCAGCGCCAGCCAGGGCTGCCCGATCGCATCGACGGCGATCGCCAGGGGATCGGCGACGTTCAGCCGGCGGAACGGCACCACGCCGATCAGCACCACGGCGACGCACATATAGATCAGCGTGCAGATCAGCAGCGAGCCGATGATGCCCAGCGGCACGTCGCGCCGCGGATTGCGCGCCTCGGCCGATGCGGTCGACACCGTCTCGAATCCCACATAGGCGAAAAAGATGACCGAGGCCGCGCGAAAGATGCCCGGCACCCCGTAATGGAACCCGTCCTCACGCGGCGGGATGAATGGTTCCAGATAGGACGGGTGGATGTAACGCAGGCCGAACGCCAGGAACAGCAGCAGCACGCCGACCTTGACGAACACGACCAGCGTATTGATCCGCGCCGATTCCTGGATCCCCAGCACCAGCAGGAACGTCACCAGCAGGACCGAGGCCGCCCCCACAAGGTCCAGCCTGGGCGCGACCAGCAGGCTGGCGCCATGCACGGTCGGCTGGGTCTGCACCAGCGTGGTCGAGATGAACGCGGGCACATGCACGCCCAGATCGTGCAGCAGGCTGGTCGCATAGCCGGAAAAGCCGGCGGCGACCCCGGCGCAGGACACGCCATATTCCAGCAGCAGCAGCCAGCCCACCGCCCACGCCGCCCCTTCGCCCATCGAGACATAGGCATAGCTGTAGGCCGAACCCGAAACCGGCATCGTCGAGGCGAGTTCGCCATAGGACAGCGCCGTGAACAGGCACGCCAGGCCGGCCACCAGGAACGAGAGCAGGATGGCCGGCCCCGCATATTCCGCGGCGGCCGTCCCGGTCATCACATAGATCCCGGCACCGATCGTCGAGCCGATCCCCAGCATCATCAGTTGGATCGGGCCAAGCGTCCGGTGCAGCCCGTGATCCTGGCTTTCCGATTCGATCTGCTGGATGGATTTCCGAAGCCGCAGGCGCCCCGGCGCGGAATCGGGCGTAGGTGAATGAAGAGCCATGAAATTCAGGATAGCACATCGCATGCATGCTGTATCGCAACGATCGGCGGCACGCCGTTCAGTGCGGCCGGTCGCCCAGGATCGCCGCGACCGTGGGTTCGATCAGGCGTGCGATCTCCTGCTGCGCAGCGGTGGTGGGGTGCAGGGGCGGGTCCGGCGGCACCAGGCGCGGGTCCAGGAAACGGCCGGGGTCCG
>NZ_JABXXP010000145.1 GCF_013376155.1 Nguyenibacter vanlangensis | reverse complement strand
CACGCTCTCGCCGCCCTGATCGTCCGGCCCGAATGCGGCGGCCGGAAACACCAGCGGCCAGGCCGCGTCGGACCGCACGGCCGCCATGAAGGCGTCGGTCACCTGGACCGACATATTGAACCGCCGCAGCATGCCGGGCCGATGTTTGGCCGAGACGAATTCCGCGATATCCGGATGATCGCACCGCAGGGTCGCCATCATCGCCCCGCGCCGGGCACCGGTCGACAGCACGGTCCCGCACATCGCGTCCCAGATCTGCATGAACGAGACCGGACCGGATGCGATGGTGCCGGCCGCCCATGCCCGCAGGCCGCGCGGGCGAAGCGTCGAGAAATCCAGCCCGATCCCGCCGCCGGCCTGCATGGTCACCGCCGCTTCCTCCAGGGCCCGGAAGATGCCCGGAATCGAATCCTCTATTTCTCCCATCACGAAACAGTTGAAGAGGGTGACATTGCGCGCGGTTCCGGCCCCGGCCTGAATCCGGCCGCCGGGCAGGAAGGACCGATCCTGCAGAAGATCGAAGAAACGCGCCTCCCATAACGGCGCGCCGGACGGCTCGGCGGCGGCGATGGCACGCGCGACGCGCCGCCAGCTATCGGCAATGCCCGCCTCGCTCCGGCCGGCATCGACCAGCCGATATTTGGCGCGCCATACATGATCCGAAATTTTGGCCGGGTCCGTGTCCATGGAACCTGTCCGTGTCGCAAAACGGGCAAAAACGGAATGTGACCCGGCCGCCGCGCGGAAAAAGCCCCCCGCCCCTGGATTCATGGGGGATCATGCCAATGTGCCATCATTATCCTGCGATGCCGATGGAGCAGGCGCATGCCGGTCCAGAATGCCGAGATCGCGGCGATGTTCGACCAGACCGCGGACCTTCTGGAAATCGAGGGCGCGAACCAGTTCCGGGTACGGGCCTATCGCCGCGCGGCCCGCACCATCGACGGCCTGCCCGAAGCGGTCACCGCGATGCTGGAGGCCGGGGAGAACCTTGCGGACCTGCCCGGCATCGGTGAAGACCTGGCCCGCAAGATCGCGGATATCGTCGGCTCCGGCCGCTTCGCGCTGCTGGACAAGCTGAAGGCCGAGCTTCCGGGTGAACTCGACGCGCTGGCGACGCTTCCGGGTCTCGGACCGAAACGCGTGAAAATCCTTTACGACCTGCTCGGGGTCCGCTCGCTGGATGATCTGCGCCGGGCGGTGGCGGCGGGGCGTGTCCATGAATTGCCCGGGTTCGGCGACATCACGGAACGCAAGCTCGGCGAGGCGCTCGGAAGACCGGTGGGCCCCAGGCGCTTCAAGCTTGCGGTCGCCGAGGCCGAAGCCCAGGCGCTGACCGGCTATCTGGGCGAAAGCGGGGGACGCGTGGCGGTGGCCGGCAGCTACCGCCGCCGTCGCGACACCATCGGCGATCTCGACATCCTGGCGAGCAGCGCACAGGCCGCGACGGCCGGCGACAGGCTGGCCGCCTATGAGAATACCGCAGAAATCCTGGCCCACGGCCCGACGCGCACCACCGTGGTCCTGCGTTCGGGCATCCAGGTCGATTTGCGCGCGGTTCCGGAAGAAAGCTACGGCGCCGCCCTGCTCTATTTCACCGGCTCCAAGCCGCACAACATCGCCCTGCGCGCGATCGCCGCCAGGCATGGGTGGAAACTCAACGAATACGGCCTGTTCGCCGGCGAACGCCGCATCGCCGGTACCACCGAGGAGGAGATCTATGACAGGCTGGGCCTTGCCTATATCCCCCCCGAAATGCGCGAGGACCGTGGCGAGATCGCACTGGCGCAGGCCGGAAGGCTGCCGCGCCTGATTGCGCTGGCGGATATGCGGGGCGACCTGCATGTCCATTCCGACTGGACCGACGGCACGGCCACGATCGCCGACATGGCGGCGGCGGCCCGTGCCTGCGGCCATCGCTACATGGCGCTGACCGACCATAGCCGGCGCGTCGCCATGGCGCACGGGCTGGACCCCGACAGGGTCGCCCGCCAGGGCGCGGAAATCGACGCGCTGAATGCCGGCCTCAAGGGCTTCACGATCCTCAAGGGGATCGAGGTCGATATCCTCAAGGATGGTACCCTGGACCTGCCGGATACGACGCTTGCGCGGCTCGATATCGTCGTGGCCGCCATCCATTCCTTCTTCGACCTGCCGCGCGACGCGCAGACCGCACGGATGCTGCGGGCAATGGAAAACCCACACGTGTCGATCATCGCCCACCCGACCGGCCGCCTGCTGGGCGAACGCGCGCCCTACGCGATCGATATGGACCGCGTCACGTCGGCCGCGCGCGACCTTGGCTGCGCCCTGGAAATCAATGCCCAGCCCGATCGGCTGGATTTGAATGACGCCCATGCCCATATGGCCAGAAGCAAGGGCGTCAAACTCGCCATTTCCACCGACGCGCATTCCGTCAACGCGTTTCAATATATGCGCTTCGGCATCGACCAGGCACGGCGCGCATGGCTCGGCCCCGACGACGTGCTCAATACCCGCCCGCTGGCCGGGCTTCGCGCCCTGCTGGGACGGCGTGCCGCGCGCGCGGCATAGGCGGCAGCGGTCCGCGCGCCTATCGGAAATCCGTCTCGCTGTTCAAGGGCGAAGCGGGGTTCAAGGGCAAAGCGGGGTTCTGAAATCCGGTGGCAGGGACGGCGAACGGGTCCGCCGGCCATGCCAGCATCCCGATCCGCCCGATTTCCAGCAATTTCTCGCGCGACGCGCCGTCGCGCGCCTGCACCGCCATCCCGCGGAACAGCGCGCTGAAGAACGCCGCAAGCCCTTCGGCATCCGTATGCGCCGGCAGGTCCGCGTCCGCGATCCCCTTGCGCAGGCGCTCCACCAGCGCCGCCTCCGACAGCGCGCGCTGCCGGGCCATCAGGTCGCGCAACCGCGCCTGTTCCGGCCCCCCCTGGGTGCCCGACACCGAGATCATGCACCCGGCCGGCAAATCCTCGCGGGTGAACTCCGTGGCCGCCGCCAGCATGAGTTTCTCGAACGCCGTCCTCGTATCCACGTTTTCATGCAGGATGCGCAGGAACCAGGTGCCGGCCGCCTCGAGATAAGCGCCGATCGCCTCCTGATAAAGCCGCTCCTTGCTGCCGAACGCGTTGTAGAAGCTCGACGGGCTGATCCCCATCGCGGCGATCAGGTCGTCGAAACGCGCGCCCTCATAGCCCCGGTCCCAGAACAGCCGCATCGCGGCGCACAGGGCCTTCGACCGGTCGAAGGATTGCGGGCGGCCGCGGCCGCGTTTCTCTCCACAGGGTTTCTCCGCGCGGATATTGCTTGATGCCATCGCTCCATAAATCCTCGAACGCGGGATCTCCGACCCCCACGTGACTCATGTTGGAGCGGCCACTCCAAATTTTAAGCCCGTGGCCGCTGCGCCCCCGACAGGACGTCACGACACCAGGCACCATGCCGTGCCGGATGAAGCAGGCGCAAGGACCATGAGCAGACTTTCAGGAAAAGTGGCGGTCGTGACCGGCGCCAAGGGCGCCCCGGACGCGATCACTCGCCGTTATATCGGTTTTCGAGCCCCTGTGCCGGGCCCGCAGCATTGCCGAGGAGGTGCCGGGCGATCATCAGCCACAAATCCACGCCGGATCGCCGATGAACCAGTTCCATGCCGTTGCACAGAGTTTGTTCTGATACAGCCCGTTCCATTCCGTCAGAACCCCGTCCGGAAGGTCACGATCGCATAAAAATGGCTGAGCGTATTGTAGGTCGGTGCCTGCCCGGCGATTTCCGTGCCGAAGATGCCGCGCGTCGTCCTGGCGTTCAGGCGGGGACTGTTGATCGCGGAATAGGCCTTGGTATCGGCGAGATTGTTGATCCACAGCATGATTTCCGGCGACTTGAAGACCGATGACGTCCTGCGGCCCAGCCAGCCCGTCTTGGGCAGGCGGGCGCCGACGGTCAGGTTCATGGTCACGAGGCTCGGCAGCGCCTCATCGTTCATGAAGGTGGAATATTGCTTGGAAAAATAGGTCAGGCCGTAATTCCAGAAGAACGTCCCGTTATCCCAGTCGATCCCCAGCGACGTCGTCCATTCGGGGCTGTTGATCGCCGTCTTGCCCTTCGTCGGAAGGTAGTCGTCGCCCGCCCGGATGTTGTTGTCGATGGTCGAATGGAGATATTGCGCCGACACATAGGGCCGGAAATGATGGATCGGCCTGGTCCCGATCTCGGCGTCGAAACCGTCGCTCGTCTGCCCGCCGCCGTTCAGGTTCTCGGCGATCTGCTCGTTGCCCAGATAGCCATAGGTCGAAATCTGACGGTTGGTGAAATTATAATGAAAATACGTCAGCGATCCGACCAGCAGCGTCCCGTCATAGCGAAGCCCCGCTTCCTCCGAGATCGAATATTCCTGCTTGACCGCGGCATTGCCGCGATAGGCATATTGCCCGGTATTCGGATTCAGGGTCGAGATCAGATAGGAATCCGGCGGCGCCTTCGCCCCGGTCGCCACGCCCGCGAACACCTGCCAGTTCCGATCGATCTGGTAATGCGCGCCGAGCTGCGGCAGAAGCTGCAACTCGTTCAGGCCGTATTTATAGGGCAGCCCCGGCAGGCGCTGCGTCGCATCGCGGTTGATCATCGTCACGCGCATGCCGCCCTCGGCGACGAACCGCCCCTGCAGAAGGCTGAGCGTATCACCCGCATACAAGGCGTTGGTCTGCGTGATGTCGCTATAGTCCGTGGTATAATAAGGCCGGCCATCGGGCATCCGCAGGGTCTTGCTGAGATAACCCCAGGGCGTATAGGGCGAACCGTCCTGATAGACGCCGGTAAAGCCGGTCAGGTCCGTCGCATTGTCATAATCGTACCAATATCCGATGAACGGCTTGTTGGCGCCGAGATCGACAACCGTCCTGGCGCTGAACCCGCCGCGCATCTCGTTCAGGCTGGAATAGGATTCCGCGATGCCGGACGTCGTGCCGGGATGCTGCCCCGGGATGACCATGCCGGTGACGAACTGGTTCCCGTAATACAGGTCGTTGTTCAGGTCGGTACCCGATCCATAGACCTTGTCGTTATAGGCCGTATAGGGCGTGAAGTCGAAGCTGACGCGCCCGGCCTTGAAATGCATCGGCGCGACGATGTTATAGGTTCGCGAATGCAGCCAGTTCAGCTTCCAGTAATCGGTGTTCTGCGTGCCGGGGTCGTAATAGCGCGCGAGTTGATTGCTCCAGCCGTAGCGTCTCCAATTGGCCATCGTCGTGTTCCAGTACGGCTCGTTCCCCGCCAGGCCGCGCATGAAGCCGCCGATCAGCGCAATCCGGTTGTTCTCGTCCCATTCCTTCAGAACCTTGAAATCGACGTGCTGGAAACTCTCCTGCCCTGGTCCGCGATAGAACGAATCATGCTGGTTCGAGACCGAGATGAACGAGCGGATGCCCGAATGCCCCCATTCGCCCGTATCCACGCGGAAGAACTGGCGCGTATAGTCCCGGCTGCCCGCGCCGACATCCGCCAGGCCGCCGAATGTCCGCGACGGATCGCGCATCGACAGGGAAAACAGGCCGCCCGACCCGTTGATCGCGGGAGAATCCAGGCCGGCCGAGCCAGGCTGGACGGAAATGCTGCCGATATTCTCGGTATCGATCACCCAGGCCAGGTCGAGGTTATATCCGCCCACGCTTGAAAGCGGCATCCCCTCATAGACGTTCGCGATCTCGTCCTGGGTCAGGCCACGCATGCTCAGCGCCGATTTCTCGTGCCCGGCCGGGTCGGTATTCGCCACGACGACGCCCGGCGCCATCTTCACCAGGTTATAGGCGTTCTGCGCCGGGGCCTGCTTGGCGATATAATCCTGCGAAATCGTGCTGCGGGCCTTGGGCGCCGTCTGCGGGCGGATCAATCCCCCACCCGGCGCGCGGCCGTTGACGCCATCGGCGCCCAGGGTCGCGCCCTGCACGGTGATGGCCTCCGCCTGCGG
>NZ_JABXXP010000144.1 GCF_013376155.1 Nguyenibacter vanlangensis | reverse complement strand
GCCCCGGCTTGCGCCCTGTCTTGCGCCATCACCGGCACGACCGGCGCGCCCGCCGCCACCAGGGCGCACAGCCCGCCCCTCACCCAGCCCAGCCGCTTCATGAATCCCCTGATTTCAATTTGATGTCGAAACAATTCAACCGCGGCCCGACATGGGTCCGTGCGTATCGGCGTGCACGGACCCGTGCCGGGCGGTTGCTGATTCCCGTCGAAGGACGCTTACGAACGGACCCCGCCGAAACGGCCGGCAAACGCGATCTGCGACAGGGGCAGCCGGTCCGAGGGATTTTCGCGGGCGCGCAGGCCCTCGGGCAGGGTGTCGGGCGGGGCCTGGCGGCCGATGGCGATCGCGGCGTGAATCGCATGGTCCTGGGGCACGCCCAGCCCGGCGCGGATCGCGTCATGGTCGATGCCGCTCATCGCGTGGGCGGCCCAGCCCGACGCGGTGGCCTGCAGCATGATCTGCGCGGCGGCGGCACCGGCATCGAAGGCATGGGTGGGCGCGGGCACCGGATCGGTCTTGCCCGGCGGCACCATGGTGGTGGCCGACAGCACGAAGACCAGCGCCGAGGCCGAGCCGGCCCAGGACTGGTTGAACGGCACCAGATAGCTGACGAACCGTTCCCACGCCGCGCCCCCATCCGGTCCCCCGTCCGGCCCTCCACGCAGCGCGTAGACGAAGCGCCAGGTCTGCGAATTATAGGCCGAGGCCGCCCAGCGCCCGGCTTCGAGGAAGGACAGCAGCGCCTCCTCGGTCATCGCCGATCCGTCATAAGCGCGCGGCGACCAGCGATCGACGAAAAACCGGTGAACCGGCAGAGTGGGAACACGGGAAGATATCGACTACGCCACCGCCGCGCTGCAGGCCGCCCACGCCCAGTTGCTCCAGGCCCAGGGCAATCTCGCCATCGCCGAGCCGGTGCAGGCCAATATCCAGACCACCCAGACCCGCGTCAGCCAGTATGACGCCCAGACGGCCCAGGCCCAGGCCCAGCTCGCCCAGGCCGTCCTGAATCTCGGCTGGACCGAGATCCGCGCCCCGCATGACGGCTGGATCTCGCAGCGCAGCATCGAACGCGGCAGCTTCGTCTCCGAGGGCCAGGCCCTCTTCTCGATCGTCGAGCCCGAAATGTGGGTGACGGCCAACTACAAGGAAACGCAGATCACCGACATGCGCCCGGGACAGACGGTCGATATCGCGGTCGATTCCTACCCGTCGCTCCGGCTGCGCGGCCACGTGGATTCGATCCAGCTCGGCACCGGCGCCACCTTCAGCGCCTTCCCGCCGGAAAACGCCACCGGCAACTTCGTCAAGATCGTCCAGCGCGTCCCGGTGAAGATCCTGATCGACAGCGGCCTGCGCGCCGACCGGCCGCTGTCGCTGGGCATGTCCGTCGAGCCGACGGTGCATACGCGGTGAGCACCGATTCCCCCCCAGCCGCCCCGGCCGGGGCGGAAGAGCCATGGAAGCCGCGGGGCAACCCGTGGCTGATCGCGGTCGTGGTCACGGTCGCGGCCTTCATGGAAATCCTGGACACCACCATCGTCAACGTGTCCCTGCCGCATATCGCGGGCTCGCTCTCCTCCAGCTACGACGACGCCACCTGGGCGCTCACCTCCTACCTGGTGGCGAACGGCATCGTGCTGACCATCTCCGGCTGGCTGGGCAAGCTGCTGGGGCGCAAGCGCTATTTCCTGATCTGCATCTTCATGTTCTCGGTGTCGTCCTTCCTGTGCGGCATTTCGGGCAGCCTGACGCAGTTGATCATCTTCCGCCTGATGCAGGGCTTCTTCGGCGGCGGCCTGCAGCCGAACCAGCAATCGATCATCCTGGACACGTTCCCGCCCGAAAAGCGCGCCGCCGCCTTCGGGCTCACGGCGATCGCCACGATCGTGGGGCCGGTCCTCGGCCCGGCTTTGGGCGGCTGGATCACCGACAATTATTCCTGGCGCTGGATCTTCTTCATCAACGTGCCGATCGGCCTGGCCGCGACCTTCGCGATCTCGCTGCTGCTCGACGACCCCCCATGGGCGCGCAAGCAGAAGGCCCCGCTGGACATCGTGGGCATCAGCCTGATCGCCGTGGGCTTCGGCTGCCTCGAAGTCACCGCCGACCGGGGCGAGGACGATGACTGGTTCGGCTCGTCCATGATCCGCACCACCGCGACCTTCGCGGTGCTGGGCATCGGCGGGGCGGTCCTCTGGCTGCTGACGGCCAAGCGGCCGGCGGTCGATCTGCGTGTCTTCAAGGACCGCAATTTCGCCACCGGCACGGCGCTGATCGGCGCGGTCGGCGCGCTGCTCTACGCCTCGGCGGTCATCGTGCCGCAATTCGCCCAGCAGGTGATCGGCTACACGGCCACCCTGGCGGGCTTCGTCCTGTCGCCGGGCGGCGTCGCCGTCATCATCCTGATCCCGATCATCGGGCGGCTGATGAAATTCTTCAGCCTGCGCGTCCTGATCGCCTTCGGCTTCGCCTTCATGGGCGTGTCGATGTTCCTCTCGGCGCACCTGACGCCCACGATCGATTTCCGCCACCTGGTCCTGTTCCGCATGAGCCAGACCGCCAGCCTGGCCTTCCTCTTCGTGCCGATCTCGACGATCACCTACGCCACCCTGCCGCGCGCCCTGAACGCCGACGCCTCGGCGCTGTACAGCATGGCGCGCAACGTGCTGGGCTCGATCGCGATTTCCGGCTCGACGGCGATGATCACCAACCTGCGTCAGGCCCACCAGTCGCAGATGGTGCACTGGATGGCGCCGTTCCGGCAGCCTTATCTCGACTATCTGGCCCGGGCGCGGCAATTCGCCGCCGCGCACGGCGTGGCCCCCGCCGCGATCGAGGCCACGGCCCGGCAGCATCTCTATGTCGAATATACGCGCCAGATCTCGATGCTGGCCTATAACGAGCTGTTCATGATCCTGGGGATGGGCGCCTTCATGGTGGTGCCGTTCTGCTTCCTGCTCTCGCCGATCCGCGGCGGCGGCCGACCCAGCGGCGGTGGACATTGAGCGGCGGATATTGAGCGGCGGGCATCGCGTATGGAAGACCAGGCCGCTCCCGCCCCATCCGGCTCAGACGGGACGATCCGCGTCGTCGCCGCGGCGATCCTCTATGGCGGCGCGCTGCTGCTGGTGCGCAAGCGCGGCACCAGCGCCTTCATGCTCCCGGGCGGCAAGGCCGAGCCGGGCGAACACGCCACCGAAACCCTGACCCGCGAACTGGCCGAGGAACTGGGCTGCGGCCTCACGCATGCCGGCGTGGCCCTGCTCGGCCGGTTCGTCGCCCCCGCGGCCAACGAACCGGGCCGCACTGTCCACGCCACGGTCTATCGCGGCATGCTGGACGGCGTACCCCGCATCGGCGCGGAAATCGCGCAGATGCTGTGGTATGATCTCGACAGGGTCCCGTCCGACGGAACCGGGCCCGACGATACCGTATCGGTCCCCCTCGCGCCGCTGCTCACCCGGCACGTCCTGCCCGCGCTGCGGCGTCAGGCGGGCCGCGCATAGGGCGCGAAATCCCGGACCAGGATCTGGTAGATATCACGCTTGAAGCCGACATTGCGCTCGGGCAGCGTCGGCAGGTCGATCCATTGCCAGGCATCGAATTCCGCCGGCTGATGGCTGTCCAGCCGGATCTCGTCGTCCCGCCCGACGAAGCGCAGGGCGAACCATTTCTGCGTCTGGCCGCGATAGCGCCCGCCCATCGCGCGGCCGATCAGCGCCGCCGGGAAATCATAGCTCAGCCATTCGGGGTGCGCGCCCATGATGACGGCGGCGTCCGTGCCGATCTCCTCGCGCAGTTCGCGCAGCACCGCCGCGTCCGGCGCCTCCTCGGCATCGATGCCGCCCTGCGGGCATTGCCACACGCCCTGGCTCAGCGGCCCGCCGGCCCCGGGCATGTCGCTGCGCCGCCCGATCAGCACCTGCCCCAGCGGATTGAACAGCATGGCCCCGACATTCCGGCGATAGGGCAGGGGGCGCTGACCGGGCGACCCGGCATCATTCATGCCGCGATGCCTCGGTGACCGCTCCCGTCCCGGTCCCGGCATCGGCCGAACGCGGTCCCGCCGCCATGGCGCGGACGATCTTCAGCCCCTGCTGCAACTGGAAGTCGGTCGCCGGCTTGGTCGGGTCGAAGGACGGCCAGGTCGCCGGCGGCTCGGCCGGGATCGTGGCCGCGACCGCCGGCAGGTCGGTGCGCGGCGGCGGCTTGGTGGTGTTGCCGCCCTGGTTCTTGATGATATGCGCCAGGTCCGCCTCGCGGATGCTATAGGCCGGATCGTCGCGGCTCTCATGCACCGTCACGTCCGGCACGATCCCCAGCCCCTGGATCGACCGCCCCGACGGCGTGTAATAGCGCGCGGTCGTCAGGCGCAGCGCCCCGTCGCCGGGTATCGGCAGGATCGTCTGCACCGACCCCTTGCCGAAGGATTTCTCGCCCACCAGCACCGCTCGCTGATGGTCCTGCAGCGCCCCCGCGACGATCTCGCTGGCCGAGGCCGATCCGCCGTTGATCAGCACCACGATCGGCAGCCCGCCGGTGATGTCGGTGCCGTGCGCGTCCCAGCGCTGGCTGTCCTGCGGATGCCGCGCCCGGGTCGACACGATCTCGCCATTGCGGATGAAATCCGATCCGACCTCGATCGCCTGGTTCAGCAGCCCGCCCGGATCCGACCGCAGATCCACCACCAGCCCGCTCAGCCTGCCGTGGGATTCGGCCTTCAGCTTGCGGTACGCGGCCTCCAGCCCGGGGGCGGTTTCCTCGTTGAACTGCGCGATGCGGATATAGCCGACCGTGTCGTACAGCGCCGAACGGATCACCTGCAGGTGGATGATCGCGCGGGTCATGGTCACGACGATCGGCTTGGGCGTCTTCTCGCGGATCAGCGTCAGGGTGATCTTGGTGTCCGGCTTGCCGCGCATCCGCTCCACCGCCTCGTCCAGCGGCAGCCCGTCGATGTTCTTGCCGTCGATCGCGACGATGAAGTCGCCCGGCTTGATCCCGGCCCGCGCGGCCGGGGTGTCGTCGACCGGCGAGACGACGCGGATGTGGTTGTCCTCGCCCTGCACCTCCAGCCCCAGCCCGCCGAACTCGCCCTTGGTCTGGACCTGCAGGTCGCCGTACTGCTTCTCGGTCATGTACGAACTATGCGGGTCCAGCCCGCTCAGCATGCCGTTCAGCGCATTGATGATCAGGTCGCGGTTCGATACCGGCTCGACGTAATTCGCCTTCACCTGCTCCAGCACATGGCCGAACAGCGACAGCAGCCGGAAATTCTCGGCCGGCGAATCGCTGTCCTTCGCCAGGCTCTCCGCCAGGGCGTGCGGCGTCAGGCCGCCGCCGACATACGAAAGCTGCGAAATCTGCGGACCAGCCGCAATGCCTGCCAGAAAGGCGCCACCAAGCAGCAGGCCGGTGCGGAACCTCATGCCGTCTCGTCTCCCGAATAACGCCGCCCCTGGCTTCGGCCCGGGTGCGGTCGGCCGCGCGCCACGGGGCGCGCCCGACACCGGCCTGCGCCGGCGTCATCCGGCAATCTTATACCGAACTCGCTCCGGGCGGAAACAGCCAACCGCAACCACCCGCCCTACAGGAACGGCGCGGGGTCGATCACAGCACCGCCGCGCCGCAACTGCACGAACAGGCTCGGCCGCCCGCCCCCGCCCGATTTGCCCCCGCCCGATCCACCCCCGCTCGACCAGCCGGGCATGGTCCCCATCGGCGCTCCCTTCGCCAGGCTCTGCCCGGCGGACACGTCCAGCGACCCCATCCCGGCCAGCACGAACCGGTAATGCCGCCCGCAATCCAGGATGACCATCTGGCCATAGGACCGGAAGGCACCGGCGAAATCGACCTGCCCGGCACACGGTGCGCGCACCGTGGCCCCCGACGGCGGCGCATAGGTGATGCCCGTCGCCGGCCCCGCCTCGGTCGTGGCCCC
>NZ_JABXXP010000143.1 GCF_013376155.1 Nguyenibacter vanlangensis | reverse complement strand
CTGGTCGGCGCGACACGGGGCGAACTCGGCCAGTCCCTCTGGCTGCGCGAAATCCACGGGCGCGAGGACGGGCCGCCGCCCGCGCTGGACCTCGCGGCCGAACGGCGCAACGGCGATTTCGTGCGCGGGCAGATCGAAGCCGGCCACGTGCTGGCCTGCCACGACGTGGCCGATGGCGGGCTGCTGGTCACGCTGGCGGAAATGGTCATGGCCGGCAATGTGGGCTGCGTGCTCGCCGCTCCGCCCTCCGGCATCCGCCCCGAATCCTTCTGGTTCGCCGAGGACCAGTCGCGCTACGTCGTCGCCGTCCGCGACGAAGATGCCTTCATCGCGTCCGCCGCGGCGGCGGGGGTCGAAACCCGCATCCTCGGCCGATCCGGCGGCGACGGTTTGACATTGCCCAGCGGCGCCACAATATCGACGGCACGGTTGAACGCGGTCAATTCGGCGTTTTTCCCGGCCTTGATGGACCGTTAGAGCGGATCGCGATCGGGTGGCCTCACCCGATCACGCGAAGATGCTCTACAAAACAACGTTTTAGGGTGCGTCATGACTGGTCTGTCCCATCATGACGCGCAGGAGCAATAGCCGATGCCGATGACGGCGCAGGAAATCGAAGCCTATATCCGCACCGCGCTGCCGGACGCCTCGATCAGCATCGAGGACCTGGCCGGGGACGGCGATCACTATGCCTGCACGGTCGTCAGCGAGGCCTTTCGCGGCCTTTCGCGCGTGCGCCAGCACCAGGTTGTCTACGCGGCGCTGCAGGGCCATATGGGCGGCAAGCTGCACGCCCTGGCCCTGCAGACCAGCGTGCCCCAACCCGAATCATAAAAGTCCGAGTCATAGAAGTCCGGGTCATAAACCCGAATCATAACCCCGTCGCAATCAGGATCGAACATGGCTGACACAATCACGCAGCGTATCCAGCAAGACATCGATGCCAACCCGGTCATGCTGTACATGAAGGGCACGGCCCAGTTCCCGCAATGCGGCTTCTCGGCCAAGGTGGTCCAGATCCTCGGCCATGTGGGCGTGCCCTTCCAGACCGCCAACGTGCTGGCGGATCCCGAACTGCGCCAGGGCATCAAGGATTTCACCAACTGGCCGACCGTGCCGCAGCTCTATGTCAAGGGCGAGTTCATCGGCGGCTGCGACATCGTGACCGAAATGTTCCTCAGCGGCGAGCTGGAAAAGCTCTTCGCCGAGAAGGGCATCGTGCCGGCCTCGGCCTGACGCGCGCCCATTATCCCCGGCCCTATTGCCTCGGGCCCGATCATCTCAGGAAAGCGGGCCGGATCGTTGATCCGGCCCGCTTTTTTTCGTTCCCACCCCCGACAGCCCCTTGTCCCCGCCCGGACATCTCGCGTAGCTTTTGGCCACCGGGTCAAAAAATGGGGTGGTTCATGCGTCGCATCGCAGTCAGGGTCGCAATCGCAAGGGCGGTTTCCTGCATGCTGGGGGCCTGCGTGCTGGGAACCGGCGCCACGCTGCTGGCATCCTCCGCCGCCCATGCCCAACGCGTCATCACGGATGACGAGGCCGGGCGCCTGACCCTGGACGCCCTGACCGCGCCGCCGCCGGTGCGCCACATCGTCTATCGCCGCGCCTTCCACGCGTCCTATGGCGTCCCCGCCGCCCACGCCCATGCCTATCGCATGGCCACGCGGCCACGCGCCATCGTCCGCACTGTCGCCTATCATCCGCACGTCGCCGCATCCGGCCGCCACGGGGTCTCCAGGGTCGGGGGACATTGGGGGGCCGCGTCGCACGGGGGCCATCACCGGACCTGACGGACCCTGCGCGCCACCCGGCTATTCCAGCCTGAACGCGTCTTCGATCCGGTGCACGGCATCGTCCGCCGTCACCAGCAGAACGTCGAAACGCATCTCCGCATAACGCCAGTGCGGATTGGCCGCGCACAGCGCCGCCGCCGCGTTCATCAGGCGCCCGGCCTGGCGCGCGCCCAGGATCGCGCCTTCGCTGGCCGTCACATCGTCGTCGTACAGGGGCCGGCTCTTGACCTCGGCAAACACCAGCATGTCGTCCCGCGCCGCCACCAGGTCGATCTCTCCCCACGCGGTCCGCGCGCGCCGCAGCAGGATCGTCCAGCCCGCATCGCGCAGCCACAGCGCCGCCAGTTGCTCCGCCCGCACCCCCCGGCGATAGGCGCCCGCGCCGCGCGCCCGCCTGCGCCCATCATCATTCATGACGCCGCGTACCACTCCGTCCCCCCATTCCGCCGCATTGCCCGTTCACCGCCTTTTGACCCGTCCCGCTTCACCATGACCCCATGCTGCTGATGTCCTGGCATACGCTCATCATGCTCGCCTTGGCGGCCCGGGTCTGTGTGGCGGCCTGCGTGACAATGCACGTCCTGCTGAACAAGCGCGAGGTCGGCGCCGCGATCGGCTGGATCGGCATCACGGCGCTGATGCCGTTCACCGGCGGCGCGCTCTATGTCATGTTCGGCATCAATCGCGTGCATCGCCGCGCCCGCAAGCTGATCGGCCGGCAGAGCTGGCACAGCCGCACCGTCTCCTCGCGCTGGAAACGCACCGAAGAGGGCGGCTTCGCGCCGCTGGCCGACATGGTCGGCAAGCTGACCGGCCGCCCGCTCATGAGCGGCAACCTCGTCCAGATGCTCCATGACGGCGACGAAGCCTACCCCCAGATGCTCGACGCGATCGGCGGCGCCGGCAGCTCCGTGCTGCTCTGCTCCTACATCTTCCGCGCCGATGACGCCGGCGACCGGTTCATCGCCGCGCTGATCGCCGCCCATCGCCGGGGGGTCGCGGTGCGCGTGCTGGTCGACGGCATCGGCAGCGGCTATTTCCGCAGCCCGGCCGCCCATGCCCTGCGCCGGGCGGGCGTGCCGGTCGGCCGCTTCATGCACTCCATGCTGCCGTGGCGCATGCCCTTCATCAACATGCGCAACCACAAGAAGATCCTGGTGGTGGATGGCCGCCTCGGCTTCATGGGCGGCCTGAATATCGGCCAGGAAAACCTGGTCGCCCACCACCCCGACCATCCGGTGTCGGACACGCATTTCCGGATCGAAGGCCCGGTCGTCCACCAATTGGCCGAAGCCTTCGCCCAGGATTGGGCCTTCACCACCGGCGAGGACCTGCCGGCCGACCCCTTCTTCCCCGAACTGGCCCCGACCGGCGACGTCCCGGCCCGCATCGTCACCGCCGGCCCGGATTCCGACCTCGAGAAGATCGAATATACGATGCTCCAGGCGATGACGATGGCGCGCCGCTCCATCCGCCTGATGACGCCCTATTTCCTGCCGGGCGAACGGTTCCTGACCGAACTGGCCCTGGCCGCCCTGCGCGGGATCGAGGTCGACATCGTCATGCCCGGCCATAGCAACCATACGCTGATCGACTGGGCCCGCGCGGCCAATCTCCAGCGTTTCCTCGATTCCGGCTGCCGCGTCTGGCAGGCCAGCCCGCCCTTCAACCATTCCAAACTGATGGTGGTCGACCGCCACTGGACCTTCGTCGGCAGCTCGAATCTCGACGTCCGCAGCCTGCGCCTGAATTTCGAAGTCAATATCGAGGCTTATGACACCGCCACCGCGCGGCTGATCGACGATTTCATCACCACCCACCGCCGTCACCGGCTGACCCACTACGACCTGGATCGCCGCCCCCTGCCGGTCAGGCTGCGCGACGCGGCGGCCCGCCTGCTGCTGCCCTATCTGTGACTGCCTCTATCTGTGACTGCCCTATCTGTGACTACTCGACCGTTCCAGCCGCACGGTGATCGGCCGGTGGTCCGATACGTAATTCTCCAGCACTCGCGCCTCCCGGCAGGTCAGGCCCCGCACCATGCAGCGATCGATGCGGATCGGCAGCATGTCGACCATCCGGTGGGTCGGCGCGCGCGGCCCCACATCGTGGAAATGCGGCATCAGGGTCGGCCCCACCAGGTTGAAATCCCCCAGCACCGCCGCATGGGCCGGCAGAATCTCGCCCAGCCGACGCAATTGCCGCCGGTTCATGATCTGGCCGTGCGACAGATGCACGTTCGCGACCGTAAAGCCGAAGGTCGAGCACTCGATCATCTGCGCCACCCGGCGCACCAGCGGGCCCGAGGGCAGGGTGCAGGCGACCGGGTGGCGACGGAACGGGGCAGGGCTCCAGCATGCCACGCCATGAATCCGGCCGGGCAGGGGGCTGCGCGCATAATGGCCGCCGATCAGGCGCGGCAGCGCGTCGAAATCCGCCGTCGCCTCCTGCATCAGCAGCAGGTCGGGCCGTTCCTCCGCGACCAGTTGCGCGACGTCGCGCGGCGTGGCGCCGACCAGGCGCAGCAGATTCCAGCTCACGATCTTGCGCTCGGTGCCATGAGACGTGTGCCCAGGAAGGGCGGACATCGGGGCGACATTCATGACTCGATGAAATTCTCCTCTATCGGCCCCGTGTCCCCGGCGGGCGCCTGGCCGTCGGCCGCGAATTCCGCCGTCAGGGTATAGCCCACCCCCAGCAGGACCGGACCAAGGAAAATCCCCAGCCCGCCAAAGGTCCACACCCCGCCCAGCACCCCCAGCACCGTCAGCAGATAGGGCAGTTGCGCCCCGCGCGAGATGAACATCGGCCGGATGACGTGGTCGGCGCCGGAAATCACCAGCACCCCATAGGCCAGCAGGAAGATCCCCCACCCCATATGATGCGACACGATCAGCACCAGCGCCCCCGGTATCCAGATCAGCGGCGCGCCGATCGGCAGCACCGCCACGCACGCGGTCATGACGCCGAACAGCACCGGCTCGGGCAGCCCGGTCACCGCGAATCCCAGCCCGGTCAGGATACCCTGCACGATCGCGGTGCCCAGGATGCCATAGACGGTGCCGCGGATGGTGCGGCCGACGATGCTCAGGATCCGCTCGGCATAGGCTCCGGCAATGCGCCGGATCAGCGCGCAGAAGGTCGCGCCCAGCGCATCGCCCCCCAGCCAGAAGAAGAACGCGATGAACAGCGCCATGCCCAGATTGACCAGCCCGCTGGCGACATGCATCAGCCCGGACAGCATCGACTGGGCGATGCTGCCGGCATAGGGGCGGATGAACCGCTCGGCATGGCCCAGGTCCGTGCTCCACTGGGACCACAGATCCACCAGGTCGGGCCCGACATGCGGAATGCGCGCCAGCCAGGCGGGCGGGGGCGGAAGCTGGATCGACCGCGCCAGGGTGCCGATCAGCCCTTCGATCGTGCCGGGCAGGTCGGCGATGCTGGTGCTCACCACCACCGCCAGCGGCAGGGCGACGACCAGCGCCGTCAGCACGGTCATGCCGATCGCGGCGATCACCGGGCCGGACCGGCGCCGCAGCCGGGCGAAGACCGGCCAGGTCGAAAAGGTCAGGATCGCCGCCCACAGCAGGGCCGACAGGAACGGATAGAGGATGGCACCGCAGCCGAAGGCCACGCCTCCCAGCAACAGCCCCATCATGATGCGCTCGGCCATGCTCTCCCGCCATCGCTCACGCCGCCGGCGGCACTCCGGCGCCCGGCGATCATGTCCCGCTTGACTTCGCCGGGCAAGCGCCCGACCGATAGCCACCAGACCGTTGGATATGGTGCCGCAAAGGACCCCCGCCTATGCATCCTCTGATTTCGCCGGCCGAACTGCTCGCCCGCCTCGACGCGCCCGATCTCGTCACGCTCGACGCCACGATGGCGCTCCCGGGCGAGGATTTCGACCCGGCACAGCGATTCCGGCAGGCGCACATCCCCGGCGCGCGCGCTTTTGATATCGAACTCTTCTCCGATCCCGACGCCACGCTGCCGCACATGATCCCGAGCCAGTCCCGATTCGGCGAACTGGCCCGCGCGCTCGGCCTGTCCGACGCGTCCCACATCGTCTTCTACGACCAGGGCAACGCTGCCTCCGCCGCCCGGGCCTGGTGGCTGGCCGGCCTGTTCGGCGCCGATCGGGGCCAGGTACTCGATGGCGGCCTGCCGGCCTGGC
>NZ_JABXXP010000142.1 GCF_013376155.1 Nguyenibacter vanlangensis | reverse complement strand
CGCCAAGCGGGGCCTGACTGGCTGGCCACCTGCCTGACGGGCGGCGACGACTACGAATTGCTGCTCGCCGTCCCACCGGCGCACGACGACGCATTGCGCCGGGCCGCCGCCGCGCGCGGCGTGGCCGTGACCCGGATCGGCCGGTTCGACCGGACCATCTCCGGCGTCACGGTCCAGGGCCCGTCAGGCGAGACCATGGCATTCGCCCGTACGGGATGGAGCCATTTGTAAGAGATTGCCTCAATGGCCCCGCTGATGGCGCATGCAGGCTGGCGGCCGAATGGCGGCCGGCAGGCGTGCTCAAAACGGCAACGGATTGATGTTTCTTTTATCCTTGAGGTAACGGCCGCGCCTCCATAATTTCGGCCACAAACCGGTCCGGGAGGCGATCATTCGTCTTTCGCAGCAAAAAGGTCTATCAGGCTCCCCCGTTTCGGGATCATGCATGGCGCGAACCGGACGCGCGAAGGACGAAATGAAAAGGATCGAGGAATGACGTATCTCTCCCGCATGCCGGGACTGCGGGGCCGGTTGCAGGCCATGACCTGCCTGGCCGGCATGTTCTGTATCGCCACGGCGCCCCTCCAGGGCGCGCACGCCGCAACCGGCCAGCAAGACCGTCATGCCTCGACCACCCGCCGGACCGCAACCAGCGCGACCCCGACCGCTGCGCCACAGGTCCCCGCCGCTGCCTCGCGCGCCGCGACGGCGGAAGACATCTCGGTCACCTCGTCCCGGCAGGCGCTGAACGGCGGCGGCGGCATGATGCGGCTGGAGACGGCACCGCACACCGTGCAGACCGTCGCGAAAGAATATATCGACATGCGCGCGCCGACCAGCACGGCGTTGGACCTGATCAAGAATTTGCCCAGCCTCAGCGTCTCGACCCCCGACACCGCCGGCATGCAGGGCGGCATGATCCAGGTGCGCGGCCTGACCGACCTGGACATGGGGCTGATGGTCGACGGCGCCCCAGCGGCGGCGGCCAAATACATGGCCGAAGACATCGATTCCGAGAACCTGGAAGAAGTCAACGTCACCCCCGGCAGTTCGGGGACCGACCTGCCCGTCATGTCCGCCGCCGCCGGCGTGATGGACGAGCGCAGCCACACGGCGGCGCACCAGTTCGGCGGGCTGATGGATTTCTCCTACGGCACCAACAATCTGTCGCGCGAGTTCCTGCGCCTGGAATCGGGCGAGATCGGCAACAGCGGCGTGCGCAGCTATCTCTCGTTCTCCAACACCCACAGCCGGTCGTGGATGGGATCGGGCATCAACGAACGCCGCCATCTGGATTTCGGTATCCAGAAGGACTGGCAGAACGGTTCGACCGCCAAGGTGTTCCTGTCGTGGAACAACGAGAACTTCACCATCGACAACTACCCGACCGCGCAGGAATTCTACCGGTACAAGCACACCGGCCAGGGCTGGGGGCGCTCGGACGACCCCAGGAACGACAATTACTGGCAGAACAGCAAGGACCACTGGAACCAGGTCTTCCTGACCGCGCCGCTGCACCTTGTCCTGCCCGCACGCCTCAGCTTCGACCTGCAACCCTATTTCAGCTTCGGCCAGGGCTGGGATGCCGCGCCCGCCAACCCCATCTCCAACGACGACGGCACGCCCTACAGCGGCCCGAACCAGACCAGCTTCTTTCTGCAGAACGACACCCGGCAGGTGGGCGCCGTCGCCAAGCTGAGCTACCAGATCGACCCGCACAACGTATTGTCGCTCGGCTACTGGTACGAGAACAACTATACGAACCAATCCTATCCCGGCGGCAACACCAGGGCGGACGGCACGCCGCCCAGCCCGTGGTATCTGTACAAGACCGGTGCCTTCACGTTCGGCCAGAACGCGGGGTATGAGATCCATTCGCTGTTCATCCAGGATACCGCGAAATATCTGCAAGACCGGCTGGTGATTCACGCCGGCTTCAAGTTCGCCATGATCAATAGCTGGACCGCCAGCTTTGCCAACATCGACGGCAGCAAGGTGAAGGGCTCGGTCTGCGACGACAGCGACAATTTCCAGCATTGCAGCAACAATCGGACCGAGCCGCTGCCGCAACTGTCGATCGGCTACACGTTCAACGAGCATCACCAGGTCTATGTCAACGCCGAGGGCGATTACCGCCAGCCCAGCGCGGTGGATATGGGCTGGCTGCCGTCCGGCCCGAACTTCCTGAAGAACCAGTATTCCATCAAGGAAGAACTGGGATACCGCTATCACGACAAATACATCATCGCCGACCTGGCGCTGTTCAACTACAACGTCACGAACCGCATCGTGGACCAGTATGTGGGCATGAACAGCTTTTCGCCCATGTCGATCGGGAACCAGACGATGCGCGGTTTCGATGTCATGGTGTCCGGCCGCTCCATCCACGGTTTCAGCCCCTATGCGTCCTTCGAGTATCTGCACGCGACGCAGGACAGCAACGTGATGGACCCGTATACCAATACGCTGATCCATTCGAAGGGCACGCAGGCGGTGATGGCGCCGCACGTGATGGCGAATTTCGGCCTGACTTATACCCACAAGGGCTTCTTTGCCAACGGAAGCCTACATTACACTGGCCCGCAATCGGTCAGCATCGCCGGCGACCAGCGCATGCCGGGCTATGTGACGGACACGCTGTCTCTGGGCTATCACTTCCCGGCGTTCCTGTTCGCGAAATCGCCGACCTTCCGCCTGAATTTCACGAATCTGACCGGATCGATCGTCCGCACCGGCGCCCTGGGCGTGGTCTATCGCGGCAGCGACCTGAACAGCCACTATGTCTATAGCGGCAGCATGCCTCCCACTCTGGGCTACGGCAATTCCTTCATGGTCGAACCCCGCTTCAGCATGACGGGCACCGTTTCGACCGCTTTCTGATTATCCGCCCGGCCCCTGCCATGGGGCCGGCATGGCCGGACGATTTTCAGTCGCGGCCCTCCAATCGCGACGTGGTGCGCGGGGCTGCTGCCCCCGTACCCGGACGGGGGCAATCGTCCCCCTTCCACCTCCTCAGTCGGTCAGGCTGCGGTCATACACCCGGTAGCGCTTGCACGGTTCGGGCGCCAGCCGTTCGATCAGGCGGCGTACCGGCATGTTGGTCTCCAGGATCCAGCCCATCTCGACCATGCGATAGGGCAGGGACCGGCCGCGCCGCATCAGCTCGGTGATCGCCAGCGCCGGCAGCATGGCGCCCAGCGCCGTGCCCTCGACCTTGGAGCTGACGCCCAGCAGAATGACGCGGGCGGAATGAAAGCGGTGCCGCAGCAGCCGCCCGCCCAGCTTGATCCAGCCCAGCGGCGAGGGCGCGCCACCCAGATCGCCCGCCACGTCGTACAGGTTGGGCACCACCAGCGCGACGGCCGCCGGCTCGCCCTTATGTTCGATCAGCACAAGGTGCTCGGACTTCAGGATCGGCTTCATCTGCGCGATCATGCCGCGCATCTCGTCGGCGGTCAGCGGCACGAAGCCCCAGTTGTTCCGCCAGGCTTCGTTATAGAGCCGACGCAGGATCTCGCCATCCTCGGCGATCTGCCGGCGGCGCATGCCGCGCGTCGTCACGTCGCCCAGCTTGCCCTCGCCCAGCCTCAGGCTGGCGGGTACCAGGTGCGCCTGCTCGGCGGCCGGGCCGATCTCCATCTGATAGGCCAGGAAATCCATCGCCTTGGCAAAGCCGCAAGCTTCGATCATCGCGGGCAGCCAGTGCGGATGCCAGGGCATGGCGATCATCGGCGGGGCATGCTGCCCGTCCACCATCATGCCCAGTTCGCCGTTCGAATTCAGGGTCATGGGCCCGCGGGCCAGGGGCATGCCCTGCGCGCGCAGCCACGCGCAGGCCGCATCCAGCAGGGCCGAGACGACCGCGAGATCGTCGATCGCGTCCAACGCCCCGAAAAAGCCAATTTTTTCGCCCAGCGTCTCGATGGCCAGATCATCGACATGGGCCGAAATCCGGCCGACCGGGCGTCCCGCGCGCATGGCCAGGAAATACTGGGCCCGGCCATGGCCGAAGAACCCGCTTTTGGCAGGATGCAGCAGATCCTTCTGCTCCATGTCCAGCGGCGGGACATAGCCCGGCAGGCCGGCATAAAGCCGGCGCGGCAGTTGAAGGAACAGTGACATCTGACGGCGGCCGGCGACGGGGATGATGACAAGTTGATCCGCTTGGTTCATGACCGGTCCGTACGATGCCGCAAAAGGGCGAATGAAATCAGGCGCCGACCAGCGCCGCCGGCCCCGTGGTGATGACACGGAACCGGCCTTGAAAGAAAGGGGCCCGATGGCCAGGAGGCGCCCAGGCGGCGAAATACGGTTCGATCCCGCGACGATCCTGATGACCGGTGCATCCAGCGGAATCGGCGCGGAAACCGCCCGGTTCTATGCGCGCGCCGGGCGGACGCTCATCCTGTGGGGGCGCGACGCGGGGCGGCTGGAACAGGTGGCGCGCGATTGCCGCGCGGCCGGCGCCACGGTGATCACGCGCGTGCTGGACCTGTCCGACGGGCAGGGGGCGCTTGCGGCATTCCGCCAGGACGATTCGGCGAATCCGGTCGACCTGCTGGTCCTGGCCGCCGGCCTGGGCGACATGCGCCCATCCGCCGACAAGACCGAGCGGGCGGAAACCGTGCTGGAACTCGGCCTGGTGAATTATGCCACCCCGGCTGCGCTGGCGACGGCGGCGGCCGAACGCATGGTGGCGCGGCGGCGCGGACACATCGTGCTGGTGGGATCGGTCGCGGCGTTCCACGCCCTGCCGTTCGCCGCCGGCTATTCCGGGTCCAAGGCCGGACTGACCCGCTTTGCCGAGGCGCTGCGCAACGGCATCGGCGACCATGGCGTGGGCGTGACCCTGATTTCCCCCGGCTTCGTCGACACGCCGATGAGCCGCCGCGTCGCCAGCGCCAAGCCCTTCCTGCAAAGCGCGCCCCAGGCCGCCCGCCTGATCGCCCGCGCGGTCGAGGAAGACCGCGCGCACCTGATCTTCCCCCGCCTGTTCGCCGGCTTGCGCCTGCTGGACCAGCTCCTTCCCGCCCCGGTGCGGTCGGCGATCCTGCGGCGCCTGAAGGCCGATCAGGCTCCCCGCCCGGCGGCATGACGCCCGCGACGCGAATCGAGACTTGACGGCTCCTCGGGAACGGGAAATCACTTTACGACGGATCACAAAAAAGTGCCCCGGCAGAGTGGGGCACCTCGGTCCCGGGCCGGGTAATAAAGGATCCAGGGAGTCGGAGACGACATGAAAGAGATCGTAGCGGTCGATATCGGCGGCACGCATGCGCGCTTTGCCATAGCCACTGTGGACGAGGGCCGGGTGACCGACCTGGGAAACGCCACGACCCTGAAATGCGCCGAACATGCCAGCCTGCAACTGGCGTGGGAGGCCTTCGCCCGTCAGATCGGGCGTCCCCTGCCGCGCGCCGCGGGGATCGCCGTTGCCTGCCCGGTGCAGGGCGAGACGCTCAAGCTGACGAATAATCCGTGGATCATCCAGCCGGCGCAGCTTGGTGCCAAGCTGGGCGTGGACGAACATGTCCTGGTCAATGATTTCGGCGCGGTGGGCCACGCCGTGGCGCAGGTCGATCCGTCCTATCTGCGGCATCTGTGCGGTCCGGACCGGCCGGTATCCGATGCGGGCGTGACCACCATCGTCGGTCCGGGCACCGGGCTGGGTTCGGCCTATGTCGTGCGGCGCGGCGGCCGCTACATCGTCTGCGAGACCGAAGGCGGCCATGTCGATTTCGCGCCGCTGGATGTGGTCGAGGACAAGATCCTGCAGCGGCTGCGCCTGCGCTATCGCCGCGTGTCGACCGAGCGCATCGTCTCGGGACCGGGCCTGGTCAATCTCTACGAGGCGATCGCCGAGATGGAGGGCCTGCCCGCCCGCACGCGCGACGACAAGGAGTTATGGACCCTGGCGCTGGAGGGGCGCGACCACATGGCCTCGGCGGCGCTGGAGCGATTCTGCCTGGCGCTGGGCGCCGTCGCCGGCGACCTG
>NZ_JABXXP010000141.1 GCF_013376155.1 Nguyenibacter vanlangensis | reverse complement strand
CAGGCGGCGCAGCCTGCGCGACGTGCTGGCCACCACCGCCGCTCCCGACGCCATCGACCGCATCGCGCCCTGGTTCGCCGCCCTCGACCCGCGCGTCCGCCGCCATGTGGAGACCGAATCCCGCTATAGCGGCTACCTGCTCCGCCAGCAGCGCGAAATCCGCCAGCTCGAGGCCGAAACCCGCATCGCCCTGCCGCCCGATCTCGATTATCGCCGCATCGGCGGCCTCAGCACCGAAATGCAGGAACGCCTGGCCGCCGCCCGCCCCGCCAGCTTCAGCGCAGCCCAGCGCATTCCCGGCATCACCCCCTCGGCGCTGATGGCGCTGCTCTCTCATTTGCGGCAGGCGGCATGACGTTTCACGTGAAACATCAGGACGCGATGCCCGACGATCTGCGCCGCCGGCTCGATGCGTTCGCCGCCATCCTCACCCGCTGGAATGCCCGCATCAATCTCGTCTCGCCGCGCGATCTGCCCCATCTGTGGGACCGCCATATCGCCGACAGCCTGCAACTGGCCAACCTGGTCCCGCCCGGCGCGCGCTTGGCCGACCTGGGCTCCGGCGGCGGCTTCCCGGGCCTGATCATCGCGATCGCGACCGGGGCCGACGTCACCCTGATCGAATCCGACCAGCGCAAGGCCGCCTTCCTGCGTGAGGCCGCGCGCGCCACCGGCACCAGCGTCACCGTGCTGGCCTCCCGGATCGAGGACGCCGACATCCCCCAGGTGCAGGTCGTCACCGCCCGCGCGCTCGCCGCCCTGCCGCAACTGCTCGACTGGGCATCCCGTTTCCTGGCTCCGGACGGATTTTGTCTGTTCCTCAAGGGCAGAAACGTCACCGATGAGTTGACCGCGGCCGCCGCCGGCTGGCACATGACCATATCCCGATTGCCGAGCCGCACGAACGCGGACGGCACCATTCTCAAACTGGGTAACATCAGGCGTGCCAGACACTCAGAACGCGCACAGGGCTGACGGCGTGCGCGCTCCTCATATTCTCGCCCTCGCCAACCAGAAGGGCGGCGTCGGCAAGACGACGACAGCCATCAACCTGGCCGCCGGCCTGGCGGCGCAGGGTTTCTCCGTCCTGCTGATCGATCTCGACCCGCAGGGCAATGCCTCGACGGGCCTCGGCGTGGGCTATGATTCCCGCCGCCTCGGCAGCTATGCCCTGCTGACCGACGACACCGCATCCGCATCGCTGATCCAGGCCACCGAAATCCCCGGCCTGTCGATCATCGCCGCCGATACCGAACTGGCGGGCGCCGAACTCGAACTGGTCGCCCAGGACCGGCGCGAATTCTGCCTGCGCGACGCGATCGCCCGCATCAGCGGCGGCTTCGACGTCATCCTGGTCGATTGCCCGCCCAGCCTGGGCCTGCTGACCCTGAACGCGCTGGTCGCCGCCACCGGGGTCGTGGTCCCTCTGCAATGCGAATTCTTCGCGCTGGAAGGCATCAGCCAATTGGTGCGCACGGTCGATCGGGTGCGCCGCGCCTTCAATGGCGGGCTGCATGTCGCGGGCATCGTGCTGACCATGTATGACCGGCGCAACAACCTCTCCGAACTGGTGGCCGAGGACGCGCGCGGCTTCTTCGGCGCGCAGGTGATGGACACGCTGATCCCGCGCAATATCCGCATCTCCGAGGCCCAGAGCCACGGCCGCCCGGCCATGGCCTATGACCCGAAATCCAGCGGCGCCGCGGCCTATCAGGCCATGGCCGACGAATTGGTCACCCGCCTGGGCCTCACCAGCAAGAAGGCGATCGGGGCATGAGCACCAAGAAGGACCAGGCCCGCCCGCGCCTGGGGCGCGGCCTTGCCGCCCTGCTGGGCGAACAGCCGCCGGCCATCGCGCCAGGCGCTCTCCCTGGCACGCCCTCCGGTGCTCTCCCTGGTGCCCCTCGGCCCGAACGCGACCGCCCGGCCACCCTGCCGGTCGATTTGCTGGAGCCCGGCCCCTTCCAGCCGCGCCAGGCGATGGAGCCCGAGGCCCTGGCCGAACTGGCCGATTCCATCCGCACCCGCGGCATCCTCCAGCCGATCCTGGTCCGTCCGCACCCTGAACGCGACACCACCTACCAGATCATCGCCGGCGAACGCCGCTGGCGCGCCGCCCAGATGGCCGCACTGCACGAGGTCCCGGTCCATATCCGCATCCTCGATGACGGCGACGCCATGGCCGCCGCCCTGGTGGAGAACCTCCAGCGCGCCGACCTCAATGCGATCGAAGAGGCCGAGGGCCTGCAGCGCCTGCTGCGGGATCACGGCCTGACGCAGGAAGAACTGGCCGGCGCGCTGGGCAAGTCGCGCTCGCACGTCGCCAACATGGTCCGCCTGCTCAACCTGCCTGCCCCGGTGCGCGCGGCCCTGCGCGACGGCAAGCTGACGGCCGGCCACGCCCGTGCCCTGCTGGCCCATCCCGACCCGGTCGCGGCGCTGAAGATCGTGCTGGAACAGGGCCTGAATGTCCGCCAGACCGAGGCCCTGATCCAGAAAGCCGTCCGCCAGGCCCAGGCCGTCCCGGCCAAGCCGGCCGAACGCAAGGATCCGGAAATCCAGGTCCTGGAACGCGACCTATCCTCTCGCCTGGGGCTCAAGGTCCAGATCGCCTTCGACGGCAAGGGCGGCTCGATCCGCATCCAGTATAATTCGCTCGACCAGTTCGACTCGGTCCTCGCCCGGCTGAACACCTGATACGGCAGGCATTTTTTTCGATAAAACCGCTTGCCCTCCCGGGGATGCGCTGTTAGAAGCGCGTCACCCGAAAGGGACCACTCCATGGGCGCATAGCTCAGTTGGTAGAGCAGCTGACTCTTAATCAGCGGGTCCAAGGTTCGAGTCCTTGTGCGCCCACCATGGAGTCTCCGGACAATCCGGCCCCATCCTTCCATGAAGAATTCATGTCGGTCCCACCGGACCTGACGACACGTCCTCTGTTCTTCCCTATCCATGGGGCATCGGCGGGGCCGCGCCCGCTTGCATGGAAGGGAAGGAGACCGGCATGCCCTCATGGCGCCGCCTGACGACGGCTCTGCTCGTTACCATCTGGCTCGTCCCGCCGGCCTCGGCGCGAGCCGATGACGACGACGCGGCGCAAGCACCCCGCCTGCCGTCCGGCCAGTTCCTCACGCCGGCGGCCGCAACCGGCGCCATTTTCCGGACACTCGACCCGGGCAGGCCCGCCGACCGGCCCGATGCCCCGCATGTTCTGGCCGGCCAGGCCATCACCACCGCCCTCAGCCCCGACCGCCGCACGCTGGCGGTACTGACCAGCGACTACAACACGACCTACGGCACGGACGGCAAGCCCGATCCGGCGCTGTCGTCCGAATATGTCTTCCTCTACGACATCACCGCCCACGTCCCCGTCCAGCGGCAGGTCCTGCGCGTGCCCACCGCCTATGCCGGCATGGCGTTCGCGCCCGACGGGCAATCGCTCTATGTCGGCACCGGCGGCGGGGATTCGGTCCTCGCCTTTACCCGCGCCGCCCGCGGCTGGGTCGCCGCCGGCACGCCGATCGCGCTCGGCCACGGCGCCCAGGCCCACGGCCTGAAACAATCTCCCAGCACCGCCGGGCTGGCGGTCAGCCCCGACGGCACCCGCCTGTTCGTCGCCAATCTGTTCAATGACAGCCTGTCGCTGGTCGATCTCGCCCGGCACCGCGTCATCGCCGAACGCGACCTGCGCCCCGGCACCGAAATCCCGGCCCGCACCGGGGTACCGGGCGGCGAAACCCCGTTCTGGGTGGTGGCGCGCGACGCCGCCAGCGCCTATGTCGGCAGCCTGCGCGACCGGGAAATCGACCTGGTCGCCTTCGGTGCCACCCCGGATACGGCCCGGGTCGCCGCCCGGATTCCGGTCATGGGCAACCCGACCCGCATGGTCATGAACCACGCGCGCACCCGGCTCTATGTCGCCGCCGACAACGACGATTCCGTTCAGGTCATCGACACCGCCCGCAATGTCGTCATCGGCCGCATCCCGGTCGCGGCACCGCCCGGATTGATGCCGGCGCGCGAACGCTATCGCGGCGCCGCCCCCAACGCGCTGGTGCTCTCCGACGACGAAACCCGGCTCTATGTCAGCCTGGGCGGCGAAAACGCGATCGCCGTGGTGGCGCTGGCGGACAAGGGAAGCACGGGGCGGGGCCGCACCCTGGCCCTGCTGCCCACCGGCTGGTATCCCAATGATGTGGCGCTGGCCGATGGCTGGCTCTACGCGATCAACGGCAAAAGCGACCCCGGCCCCAATCCCGGCAATTGCGCCACCGCCGCGAAGCGCATCCAACCCGCCCCGTCCTTCCTCGCCGCCTGCCGCCGCAACCAGGGCGTGCTGGCGCTCGAAGCCGCCGGCCTGCTGGCCGAACCCATCCCCTCCGACCATGACCAGGACGAACTGACCCGCCAGGTCGCCGCCAATGACGGCTTCACCGCCCGTCCGCCGGCATCCGACCAGCGGATGATGGCGGCGCTGCGCGCGCGCATCCGCCACGTCATCTATATCGTCAAGGAAAACCGCACCTACGACCAGATCCTGGGCGATCTGTCGCCCGGCAACGGCGATGCCGCGATCACCGAATTCGGCGCGCCGATCACGCCGAACTTCCATGCCATGGCCGGCAATTTCGTCACCCTGGACAATTTCCTGACCTCCGGCGAGGTCAGCGGCAATGGCTGGCAATGGAGCACCGCCGCCCGCGAAAGCGATTTCAACGAGAAGACGATCCCGCTCGCCTATGCCGGCCGCCCCACCCACATGGTCTACGACCCCGAGGGCCAGAATCGCGGCGTCGATGTCGGCATCGCCGCTCCGGCCGAACGCCGCGCGGCCGAACCGGCCCTGCCCGCCGATCCCGACCTGCTGCCCGGCACCCATGACGAAGACGCGGTCGACGGCCCAGGCGACGACGACACGCCCGAGGACATCCAGCACGGCTATCTCTGGGACGCCGCGCTGCGCAAGGGGCTCGGCGTGCGCAATTACGGCTTCTATCTCGACCTGTCCCGCTACGGCCAGGCCGATCGAAACGCCGCGCCGATCCCCGAGGACCCCGATCCGCACGCTCATCATCTGCGGGTCGCCTTCCCCAGCAACCCGCGCCTCGCCCCGCTGACCGACCCGTATTTCCGCGGCTTCGACAACGCCTTTCCCGATACGCTGCGCGTGCGCGAATGGCGGCGCGAATTCGACGCCTATGTCGCAAACGGCCGCTTGCCGGCCCTCAGCCTGGTGCGGCTGATGCACGACCATATGGGCAGCTTCGCCACCGCCATCGACGGGGTCGACACGCCCGAACTGCAACAGGCCGACAACGACTACGCGGTCGGATTGCTGGTCCAGGCGGTGGCGCGCAGCCGCTACCGGGACTCGACCCTGATCTTCGTGCTGGAAGACGACGCCCAGGACGGTCCGGACCATGTCGACGGCCACCGCTCCACCGCCTATGTCGTCGGTCCCTATGTCCGGCACCACGCCGTCATCTCGACCCGCTACACCACGGTCAACATGCTGCGCACGATCGAGGACATCCTGGGCATCGACCATCTGAACGTGAACGACGCCTATCAGCGCCCGATGACCGACCTGTTCGACCTGCGGCAGAAGGACTGGCGCTTCACCGCCATTCCCTCCGCCTATCTCTACGCCACGCACCTGCCGCTCCCGCCCCGCCGCCAGGCGGCGCTGACCCCGCGCAGCACGCATGACGCCACCTGGTGGGCCCTTGCCACCGCAGGCTATGACTGGTCGCAGGAAGACCGCATCCCCGCCGTCGCGTTCAACCAGTTGGTCTGGCAGGGGCTCTACGGCAACCGGGCCTATCCGTCGCGGCGCGGCATGCGGGCGGATTGATGCCGGGTTCGCCCAGGGGGTCCACCCCTGGGCCCCGCCAAAGGCCGGGGGCTTTTGTCTTGGGGTGCAGGGGTCCGTGACCCCTGCCGGGTCCGGCAGCGTCCGGATTTCAGGCCGCCGCGCGGGGCCGGGTGACGGCGAACC
>NZ_JABXXP010000140.1 GCF_013376155.1 Nguyenibacter vanlangensis | reverse complement strand
CTGCGGCGCGCGCGGCCCAACATGTCGGTCGCGATCATCGATCCCGCGACCATCCACGCCTACCAGCCCGGCTGGACCCTGGTCGGCGCCGGCGTGATGCGGCTGCGCGACACGCTGCGCCAGGAAGGCGGGCTGATCCCCAAGGGCGTGCGCTGGCTGCGCGCCGCCGTGGCCTCCTTCTCGCCCGACGCGCATTGCGTCACCCTCGCCGACGGACGGCGCATCGGGTATCGCCGGCTGGTGGTCTGCCCCGGCCTGCAACTGGACTGGCACAAGATCGAAGGGCTGCAGGACACGCTGGGCCGCAACGGCGTGTGCAGCAATTATTCGCGCGACACGGTCGAATATACCTGGGCCTGCATCCAGTCGCTCAAGGGCGGCACCGCCCTGTTCACCCAGCCCCCCATGCCGATCAAATGCGCCGGCGCCCCGCAGAAGATCGCCTATCTCGCCGCCGACCACTGGCGCAAGGAAGGCGTCCTGCCGCGCATGAAGGTCGAATTCTGCCTGGCGGGCGACGCGCTGTTCGGCGTGAAATATTTCGTCCCCGCCTTGCAGGACATGGTCGATTACTATGGCATCGACCTGCGGTACAAGCACGACCTGGTGGCCGTCGACGGGCCCGCGCGCCTGGCCACCTTCGCCGTGACGGCCCCCGACGGCACGACGACCAAAATCACCCGCAGCTTCGACATGCTGCACGTCACCCCGCCGCAAAGCGCGCCGGACTTCGTCAAGTCCAGCCCCCTCGCCAACGGCGGCGGCTGGCTGGATGTCGACCCCGCGACCCTGCGCCACACGCACTACGACACCATCTTCGGCCTGGGCGACGTCATCGGCACCGCCAACGCCAAGACCGCCGCCGCCGCGCGGGCCCAGGCCCCCGTGGTGGTCGCCAACCTGCTGGCCTCGCTCGACGGACGGCCGCTGGACAGCCGGTATGACGGCTACGGCGCCTGCCCGCTGACCGTCTCGTACGGCCGGGTGATCCTGGCCGAATTCCTCTATGGCGGCGTCCCGGCCCCCAGCTTCGGCTACGACCAGCGCAAGCCCAGCCGCTTCGCCTGGTTCCTCAAGACCACGGTGTTCCCGAACCTCTACTGGAACATGATGCTGACCGGCCGCGACGTCAGCATCCCCCACAAACCGCTCGAAACCGCCGCCTGACCCGGTGGAAGGGGAGGCGCCTGTTGCCTCCCCTTGCGCAAACCATCCGTTCTTTTTTGAAAAAAAGAACCAAAAAACTTTTGGCCGTTTGGGGAATTTTTGCCGGCGCGCACAAAGTCCCTGAACGAATAAAAGTCTTTTTGCTTCTTTTTCGGAAGACAAAAGAAGAATCCTTCCATCCTCCAAAACGGGCCGACCCAGACCCTCCATGCCAGGACGCTCACGCTCACGCTCATCGGGCCGCCTGACGCTCAAGGACGTCGCCCGCGCGGCCGGCGTCTCGACGGCCACGGTCTCCAACGCCTATGCGCGCCCCGACCAATTGTCCGGCGACCTGCGCCGGCGCATCCTCCGCATCGCGGAAGATCTGGGCTATCCCGGCCCGGACCCGCTGGCGCGCCATCTCAGCATCGGCCGCACCGGCACGGTCGCCTTCGTCTTCAGCGAAGACATGCCCTATGCGTTTTCCGATTCCGCCGTCCTGGCCCTGCTCCGGGGCGTCGCCACGGAATGCGAACGCAAGGGCATCAGCCTGATGCTGCTGCCGGTGCGCGCCAAGGCCGGCCCGGCCGCCCCCAGACAGCCGGTGATGGACGTCCTGGCCTCGGCGGCGGTCGACGGCCTCATTCTCTATGCCCTGTCGGGCTATGACGACGTCGTGACGGCCGCGTCGCGCCGCCAGGTGCCGCTGGTCGTCATCGACCAGCCCAGGCGGACCGATATCCCCGTCGTGAAGATCGACGATTTCGCCGCCGCGCGTGACATGGCGCGCCACGTCGTCCGGGCCGGCCACCGCAGTGTCGGCATCGTCTCGCTCCGCACCCGCCGCGACGGCTATAGCGGGTTCATGGACCCGGAACGCCGCGCCTCCATCGGCGAAAGCACCGCCGCCCAGCGCCTGCGCGGCTTCTACGCGGCATTCGACGAGGCCGGGATCGGCGCCGATACCATCCCCGTCTGGGAAAGCTGGGAAAACACCGAACAGAACGGCGAACAGGCCGCCCGCGACATGCTCGCGCACAAGAAAACCCGCCCGACCGCCATCCTGGCCATGAGCGACCGCCTGGCCCTCGGCATCATGGCGGACGCGGCGCGCCGGAAACTGCGCATCCCCCACGACCTCTCCGTCACCGGCTTCGACGACATCCCCCAAGCCGCCGCGACCGGGCTGACGACGATCCGCCAACCCTTCACCGAAAAAGGCGCTGCGGCCCTGCGGACGCTGTTCGACACCACCGGCCGATCCACGACCCTGGCAACCGAACTGGTCCAGCGAACCTCCCTGGCCCACCCGCAATTCAGATGAGCGAGAATCTATTATGGGACAACGCTTTGGAGGGGTTCGGCGGCGCCTCCGCAAGATCTCTTTTTTTTAGATCCGGCATAAATAAAGAACATATAAGTTCCATGGAAAAAAAGAGACGATTTCATGATTTTCTTGTTTATGGATTCAAGAGGGGGAAAATCGTAGAATTTGATGAAATCAATAATACTCCAATATTCAGCGGAAAATCTCCAGATGATGTTGTCGACAAAATTTTAAAAGATTGGCCTGAAAAAAATACGATGGAATCACTGGATGATGGTGGAGAATTTTATCTTTATTTTATCCAGCTTAGTGGTTTCGCAGAACTGATAGAAGGGACACGAATCGAGCCATTAGGATAATAAAGGAACTGACGGGGGCCACCTCTGCGCATCCGGCGCTCGGATCGACGACGCTGGGTCGGCACAGTCTATGGGATAAGCAAAATGGAGTCGTTACGATTATAAATCAGACGATGAATGATTTTAGAACAGCGTTCTGCCCGGACGACGGATATGGGCATTTTGTAAAAAACTTCAAAATTGGTCAGTAATATGAATAAATTAGAACTCCCAACCGGTGCATTCCTTTCGATCCGAGCTGCTTTGCTTATTTCCGTCCTCATCCTGGGGGCAAGCAGGGAGTTCGAAACGATCACTGGCTACCACACAGGAGAGGTTCTGGATGTCATAAAGAAAATGGACAACATATATTCATCGTGTACGAGCGAAAATATCGAAATTAATCTAAATAAAAAAGAGGCTGCGATTATTTTTCACACGCTTCTGAATTATATATCAGGTACAGGAGAATATAAATCACATAAATATCTAACAAACATAGGTAAGTTTGATTTGAAGGTATATTTTGTGGAAAGTTTGGAACGAAAACTGAAAGAAATTATGGTTCACGTGGGCAATTAACGAATTCGGCTGGTGATAATGCATGGCTTCTCCGATGCACAGGCAGGTTTCCAGGCCGCGCGCCAGCGCATCACCATGCCCAGCCGCAATCGCGCTACCCCCGATCCGGCAATGCCGGGCCGCCGGAATCCCGGGCGTCCCGCACGGGGCGATCCCGCCGCTGTTCAGAACGGCCACGGGCACTTAATATTGCGTCCGTAACGGAATGGAACGCAGATGGACCGCGACCGCCCGATGAAAGCAGCGAACCGACATCCCGGGCGAAAATCCGCGGGCAGTGCCGATCGCTCGCACGGGCGTCAGCTCGTCGATGACATCGACGGGCTGGACGCGCGACCCATCCTCCGCCCCGATCTCAAGATCGGTGTCGTGCTCTGGCCCGAGTTTCCCCTGATGTCGCTGGCCGGTCTCGTCGAGGCGCTGCGTCATGCCGCGGACTTCGGCGACAACAGCCAGAGGCGCCGTTGCGACTGGACGATCATGGCCCATGATCCGAGCCTATCGGTCCGTTCCAGCGCCGGCGTCACGGTTCGCCCCGACCGTTCCTATCAGGACCCGGCCGATTTCGATTACGTGGCGGTGATCGGCGGCCTGCTGCGGAGCCTGTCCTCGGCGCCCGAGGGCGCGCGCGCCTATCTGCGGCGCGCGGCAGAAGCCGGCGTGCCGGTCATCGGCATCTGCACGGGCAGTTTCATCCTGGCGGAGGAAGGGCTGCTCGATGGGCGGCGGGCCTGCCTGCACGCCTATCATCTGGAGGAATTCCGCGAATCTTTTCCCCATGTCCGCGCGGAAGCGAATCTCGACTATATCGACGACGGCGACGTCCTGACCTGCGCCGGAGGGATTTCGATCATCAGCCTGGCCAGCGAACTGATCCGTCGCCATTGCGGGCCCGATCGCGCGACCAAGACGATCCACCAGATGTCGGTCGCCAACCGGGCGGATGCCACGCCGCTGACGGTGACGCAGGCGCTCGGCTACACACGGGTCGCCGACCCGCGCCTGCGCCGGGCGGTCCTGCTGATCGAGCAATCGCTGGTCCGGCCCATTTCTCCGCAATGGCTGGCGGATCAGGTCCATGTAAGCCGCCGCCAGCTCTCCCGGCTGTTCGCCGAGGAATTCGGCCAATCGCCTGGCGCGTTCATCCGGACGACGCGCCTGCGCTACGGACGCTGGCTCCTTCAGAACTCCAGCGAAAGCGTCACGGAGATCGCCCTTCGGCTGGGATTTTCGGACTGCGCGCATTTCATCCGTACGTTCCGCCAGGAATTCGATACGACACCGGGCGCCGTACGCGAGGCCAGGGCCAGATCAGACAAGGTTATGGCCTGAACGTTCAATAGCCGGGTCCCGCCGCATGAAATGCTGAAGCCATCGGCCAATTCCGGCCACCGTTTCAGAGTCCAGAGAACGCCATGACCCCTCATCGTCCGGCCTTGCACGGGAACAGCGCCCCGACCGCCTCGGGGCCTCGGTCCATTGCCAAGCCTTACCTGGTCTTTCTGGGCGACGCGGCCGGCGCGGCCGAGGCCAAGACGGGCATCGGCGTCCATGAATGGGCGGGTGCGGATTGCCTGGCGGAATGGCGCACCGGCACCATCGTTACCCTCGGACTGCCCGCGATGCGTCCCGGCGAAGCCCGCGCCGCCGGTGCGCGCAGCCTTCTGATCGGCGTGTCTCCTGTCGGCGGCGCCCTGCCCGATGGCTGGATTCCCCATCTGCTCGACGCTCTCGAGGCCGGGCTCGATATCGTCAGTGGCCTGCATCAGCGTCTGTCCGACCATCCGGTGATCGGCGCGGCGGCGCGTCGCCTGGGGCGCGTCTTGCACGACGTGCGCCATGCGGACCGGGCGTTCACCGTGGCCACGGGCCGCAAGCGCGCGGGGAAGCGCGTTCTGACGGTCGGCACCGACTGCGCGCTGGGCAAGAAATATACGGCGCTCGCCGTAACCCGCGCCCTGCGCGGACGCGGCATCGACGCCGATTTTCGCGCGACGGGCCAGACGGGGATCATGATCGCCGGCGAGGGCGTCGCCATCGACGCGGTGGTGGCGGATTTCATCGCCGGCGCGGCGGAATCCCTCAGCCCCGCTGCGCCCCCCGGGCATTGGGACGTGATCGAAGGCCAGGGCGCGCTCTTTCATCCCGCCTATGCGGGCGTGACGCTCGGCCTGCTCCATGGCAGCCAGCCGGACGCGCTGATCCTCTGCCATGACCCGCGCCGCAGGACGACGAACTGGTATCCGGACTATCCCGTACCCGGCGTCGAAGAGGCGATGGCGGCCTACCTGCCTCTCGCCCGCCGCACCAATCCCCGGGCCCGCTTCGTCGGGATCAGCCTGAATACGGGCGGAATGGCCGAGGCCGACGCCGTGCAGGCCGCGCAGGCCCTGGCGCCGCTCGGCCTGCCGGTGTGCGACCCGCTGCGCTTCGGGCTGGAGGCGGTGGTCGACCGGTTGCTGGCATGAGAGACATCACCGTCGAGACGGTCGATTGGCGCCTGGCGGAACCCTTCACCGTCTCGCGCGGCACGCAGACGGTCCAGCCGACCCTGCGCGTCACCCTGCGCGACGCAGCCGGATATATGGGACGCGGCGAAGCCTGCCCCGTCTATTACCGTGGCGAGACCGTGGCGGCGATGGCGGCCGGGGTACGGCAGGCGCGCCCGGCC
>NZ_JABXXP010000139.1 GCF_013376155.1 Nguyenibacter vanlangensis | reverse complement strand
GCCGCCGCCTGCCCCGCCGGATCGACCGCGATCACGCTGCCCGCCGCGATCCGCGTCCCGCCGCGCGGCGTCCAGTCCTGGTTGACCGACAGGATCAGCCGCCCGCCCGCGAACCCGTGCAGGTCCATGCGCGACGGCAGGTCCAGCATCCGCACGCCCTGCGGCGTCACCACCCCGTACCGGTCCTCGAAAAACGTGACCGCGCGGCGGATCAGCACGATACGGCGCCCCTGCCCGTCGGCCAGCGCCAGCGGCTCCACCGAAACGTCGCCGGGCGTCCCGCGCATCACCTCCGCCGCCTGGTCCAGCGCCTGGCCCCGGCGCAGGCGCCTGACCACGAACGGATAGCCGGACGCCGTTACCCCACCCCGGTCCGCGCCCCAGTCACGCGCGACCAGCAGCGTGTCACGATCCTCCCAGACCGCCGTCTGCTTCGATCGCGGCAGCACGAAGCCCCCCGGCACGAACTGCCCGCTCAGCGGCAGGAATTCGCGCAGGCTCGCCGCATCCTCGCCCGCGTCGGACAAACGCACCAGGCACGGCGAATCCCCAGGCTCCAGGCATTCCGCGCCCTGGAAAACCCAGTCGCGATGCTCCTGCCGGGCCAGCGCATCGACGTCCAGCCTGGTGACCCAGGCCGGACGACCGCCCAGAAACGACGCCAGGTCCGTCTGGCGCCAGATCCCGCGGGGATTGACCGCGTCCTGCCAGAAATTGAAAATCTTCCCGGCCATAAAGGAGGGTTCGGGAATTCGATGCCGATCCTGCTCGACCTGCAGCACCGCATCATGGAATGCGCGATAGCGCGGGTCACGCGCCAGCGTGTCGTCGGTGCGGCGATTCTGCTGCCGCACCCACGCCAGGGCCTGCGCCCCCGTCACGTCCGACAGATAGGCCGGAGTACTGAAATGCGCGGGCATGGCGGCCCGGACAGGCCACGCCACCAGCAGGGCGGCACAGGCCAGGATGCCTCGGATCATGTTCATCACGGAACAATTCCAGAGATCCCGGCGCCCGGAAAGGCAAATTCCTTTTAAAGAATCCCCTGGCTTAAAAGAGCCCCGGCCGCGCCCGCCGCGTCAGCCGTTCAGCTTGTCCAGTTCGCGCACCACGGCCTCGCCCATCACCGCGGTGCCGACCTGCGCCGTGCCCGGGCTCATGATGTCGGCGGTACGCAGCCCGCTGGCCAACACGTTGGCCACGGCGGTCTCGATCAGCACAGCCTCCGCCTCCATCCCGAACGAATAGCGCAGCAGCATCGAGAATGAGAGGATCTGCGCCAGCGGATTGGCGATTCCCTTGCCCGCGATATCGGGCGCGCTGCCGTGGATCGGCTCATACAGCGCCGGACGCCTGCCGGACGCGTCCACCGCCCCCAGCGTGGCCGAGGGCAGCATGCCCAGGCTGCCCGTCAGCATCGAGGCCAGGTCCGACAACAAATCGCCGAACAGGTTGCCGGTCACGATCACGTCGAACTGACGCGGATTGCGCACAAGCTGCATCGCGCAATTATCCGCCAGCATGTGGCTCAGTTCGACATCGGGATAGTCGCGGGCATGCAGGTCGGTGACGACCTCCTTCCACAGCAGCCCGCTTTCCATCACGTTGCATTTCTCGACCGAACAGACGCGGTTGCCGCGCTGCCGCGCCAGGTCGAAGGCCACCCGCGCCACGCGCTCGATTTCCGCGGTGGTATAGATTTCGGTATTGATGCCCCGCCTGCTGCCGTCGGGCAGGGTCTCGATCCCGCGCGGCTCGCCGAAATAGATCCCGCCCACGGTCTCGCGCACGATCATGATGTCCAGCCCGGCCACGATCTCGGGCTTCAGCGTGCTGGCATCGACCAGCGCGTCAAACACCTTGGCCGGACGCAGGTTCGCAAACAGCTCCAGTTCCTGGCGCAGCTTCAGGATCGCGATCTCGGGCCGCCGGTCGAAACCGGCCGACGCCCATCGCGGATCGCCCACCGAACCGAACAGCACCGCATCCGCCGCCTTCGCCGCCGCGATCACCTCGTCGCGGATCGGCACGCCATGCACCGCCAGCGACGCGCCACCGACCAGGTCCTCGGAAATATCGAAGACCACGCCGCGCGCGCGCTCCATCCACGTCACAACCCGCGCGACCTCGCGCATGATCTCGGGGCCGATCCCGTCGCCCGGCAGGACTAACAGCTTCTTGGTCGCGCTCATCTCGTCGTTCTCTCCCGTTTTTTTTATCGACAGGCAGGGCCGGACAGACAGGCCTGGCGGATCACGCCACGACGATATGCGTCTGCCAGGGCTGCGCCCGCTCCCGCGCCGTCTCGAAGGCCCCGATCGCGGCCTCGTGCTGCAGGGTCTGGCCGATATCGTCCAGACCCTCCAGCAGCAGGTGCCGGCGCAGCGGATCGATCTCGAAGCCGATCTCGGCCCCGTCCGGGCGGATGACCACCTGGCGCTCCAGATCGACCGTCAGCCGCCCGTTGCCCCCCAGCCGCGCATCCTCCATCAGCGCATCGCAGGTCTCGCGCGGCAGTTGGATCGGCAGGATGCCGTTCTTGAAGCAGTTGTTGAAGAAGATGTCGGCAAAGGACGGCGCGATCACGCAGCGTATGCCGAAATCCAGGAGCGCCCATGGCGCATGCTCCCGCGACGACCCGCACCCCAGATTGTCATAGGTGATCAGGATCCCGGCATCGCGATAAGGCGGCTGGTTCAGCACGAAATCCGGGCGTTCCGATCCGTCCGGGTTGTAGCGCATGCCGTCGAAGGCATGCACGCCCAGGCCCGACCGCTTGGTGGTCTTCAGGAAACGCGCCGGGATGATCTTGTCCGTATCGATGTTCGCTTCCGGCAGCGGCGCGGCGATCGCGGTCAGGACGGTGAATTTTTCCATGGCTCAGATCAGCTCCCGCACGTCTGTCAGATGTCCCGTCACCGCCGCCGCCGCCGCCATGGCGGGCGACAGCAGGTGCGTCCGGCCGCCCGGCCCCTGCCGCCCCTCGAAATTCCGGTTCGAGGTCGAGGCACAGCGCTGGCCCGGCGTCAGCCTGTCCGGGTTCATGCCAAGGCACATCGAACAGCCGGCCTCCCGCCATTCGAACCCCGCCTCGCGAAAGATCCGGTCCAGCCCCTCCCGCTCGGCCTGCGCCTTCACCAGGCCCGACCCCGGCACCACCATGGCCCGCACGCCGTCCGCGACGTGCCGCCCCGTTACGACCGACGCCGCCGCGCGCAGATCCTCGATCCGGCTGTTGGTGCAGGACCCGATGAAGACCACGTCGACCGGCACGCCGGCGATCTTCTGTCCGGCCTGCAGGCCCATGTAATCCAGCATGCGCTGCATCTGCGCGCGCCGCGCCTCGTCGGCCTCGGCCGCGGGGTCCGGCACGGCGCCCGTCACCGGGATCACGGTCTCGGGGCTGGTCCCCCAGGTCAGGACCGGCGGAATATCCTCGGCGCGCAATTCGACCACCTTGTCGTACTGCGCGCCCTCGTCCGCCGCCAGCGTCTTCCAGTACGCCACCGCCTGCTCGAACGCCTCGCCCTTCGGGGCATAGGGCCGGCCGCGCACATAGTCGAACGTCACCGCATCCGGCGCCACCAGCCCGGCCCGCGCGCCGGCCTCGATCGACATGTTGCAGATCGTCATCCGCCCGGCCATGTCCAGCCCGCGGATCGTCGAGCCGGCGAACTCGATCACATGGCCGGTGCCGCCCGCCGTGCCGATCCTGCCGATGATCGCCAGCATCACGTCCTTGGCGGTCACCCCCGGGCCCAGCGTGCCCTCGACGACCACCTTCATGTTCTTCGCCGGCTTCTGCAGCAGGGTCTGGGTCGCCATCACATGCTCGACCTCGGACGTGCCGATGCCGAACGCCAGCGCGCCCAGCGCCCCGTGGGTCGAGGTATGGCTGTCGCCGCACACGATGGTCATGCCCGGCAGCGAAATCCCCTGCTCGGGCCCCACCACGTGCACGATACCCTGGTTTTCGGACAGAAGCGGGAAATACGGAACGCCGAACGCCCGGACATTGCGCTCCAGGGTCTCGATCTGGTTGCGGCTTTCCGGCTCCTCGATCGGCAGGGTGCGGTCCGAGGTCGGCACGTTATGGTCCACCACCGCGATCGTCGCATCCGGCCGCCGCAGACGCCGCCCGCTGATGCGCAGCCCCTCGAAGGCCTGCGGGCTGGTGACCTCATGCACCAGGTGGCGGTCGATATAAAGGATCGCCGTACCGTCCGGAAGCCGCTCCACGACATGGCTGTCCCAGATCTTGTCGAACAGCGTACGTGCGGCCATCGGTCTTCCTCTCTGCACAGCTTTCACACGGAAACGTGTGAATTCATACGGAAACGCCGACACCGCCGCCCGTCATGACGGACGGGCGGCGGGGCGACGAACCCGGTCGATATCGTGACGCGCCTCGTCCCCCCGCAAGGGGAGACGCGAATGCGCCGCCACATGGCCCGGCCCCGGGAAACCCCTCGGCAACCACCCCCGGGAAACATTTCGGGGGCCGAACGGGCCGGGCCGCGGGATCAGGCCCCGGCCGCCACGGTCTCGCGCGCGCGCTCGGCGATACGGGCCGATTTGCCGCGGCGGCCGCGCAGATAATACAGCTTCGCGCGGCGCACGGCGCCACGGCGCACGACCTTGATCTCGGCGATCGCCGGCGCATAGAGCGGGAAGATGCGCTCGACGCCCTCGCCGTTCGAGATCTTGCGCACGGTGAAGTTGCTGTTCAGCCCCTTGTTCGAACGCGCGATCACCACGCCCTCATAGGCCTGGACGCGCTGGCGCTCGCCTTCGACGACGCGGACCGACACGCGGACCGTGTCGCCGGGGCCGAATTCGGGTACCGCGCGGGCGGCCGAGAGACGCGCGATCTCGTCGGCCTCATATTGCTGGATGATGTTCATGATCGAGTCCTTCGCTTGAAAACAGTCAATGCGTCCGCTTCGGCTCAGCCGTTGGGCTGGCCGGGCGGGCGCGATCTTGGCCGGCGCGCTCCAGGCGCGCCGCCCACAAATCGGGCCGGCGCGTCCGGGTCGCGATCTCGGATTCAGTCCGCCGCCAGTTCGCGATGGCGGCATGATGACCGGACAACAGGATGTCGGGCACTTCGCGCCCCTCCCAGCTCGCCGGCTTGGTGTAATGCGGATATTCCAGCAACCCGTCGGAGAAACTCTCCTCCGTGCCGCTGGCGTCGGAACCCATGACCCCGGGGATCAGCCGCACGCAGCTATCCAGCAGCACCAGCGCCGCCATCTCCCCGCCTGACAGGACATAATCGCCGATCGAGACCTGCTCGGCCCCGCTGGCCTCCAGCACCCGCTCGTCCACCCCTTCATAACGGCCGCACAGCACCACCAGGCCCGGCCCGCCGGCATAGCGGCGGACATCCTCCTGGCGCAGCGGACGGCCGCGCGGCGTGGGATAGACCAGCGGCCTGCCGGCCAGCGCGACGTCGCGGATCGCCGCGGACACTACGTCCGGACGCATGACCATGCCGGCCCCGCCTCCGAACGGCGTATCGTCCACGGTGCGATGCCGCCCCAGCCCGTACTCGCGCAGATTGCATGTCCGCAGCGACCACAGCCCGTCCGCCAGCGCGCGTCCGGCCAGGGACTGGCCCAGCGGACCGGGGAACATGTCCGGAAACAGGGTCAGCATCGTGGCCTGCCAGGTCATGACGCCGCCCCGATTTCCGAGACCCCGGCCCCCGAAACCTCGACTTTCGAGACCTCGACCGCATCCGGACGCGAGACGTCGCCCTGGACCTCGACCTCGTCGGGCAGCACCGCGACGATCCGCCCGGCCGCCACGTCGATGACCGGAAAGCACGCCCGGGTAAAGGGCAGGATCAGCGGCGCATGGCCGCTCCCGCCGATCTCCAGGCTGACCCCCGCGCCATAGTCATGGACCGTCAGCACCCGCCCCAAGGACGCGCCGCACGACGCGTCGCGCCCCTCCAGGCAGACGTCCAGGCCGATCAGGTCGGTGAAATAGAACTCGTCCTGATCCGGCTCCGGCAGGCTGGCCCGCGCGACATAGAGCCGCCGGTTCACCATCGCCTGCGCGGCGTC
>NZ_JABXXP010000138.1 GCF_013376155.1 Nguyenibacter vanlangensis | reverse complement strand
CGCTGGCCCGGCACCTGGCGGGCGACGCGCCGCCGCCGGTCGCGGTCAAGGCGTTCTGGGACTATATGATCGACCAGTTCCTGTCGGGCCCGGTCCATTACGACCAGATCCCGCCCGACGCCCCGCTCGACTGGGTGCTGGACGTCCGCTGCTGTGATTGCCAGCTCGGCGCGGCGCTGCTCGTCGGCCTGTGCCGCGCGCGCGGCATTCCCGCCCGGCTGGTCAGCGGCTATTTCCTCTATCGCCGCTCGCCGACCCTGCATTACTGGGCCGAGATCTGGCTCGACGGCCAGGGCTGGGCGTCCTTCGATTTCATGAGCTGGGACCTCTCGAAAGGCGGGCAGGACCCCGCCTGGCGCGACCATTTCTTCGCGCGGATCGACGCGCGGATGATCACCCAATGCCTGCCGCTCGCCTTCACCGGCGCGATCGGCATCACCATCCCGCCCGTCTGGCGCATCCTGCAAACCACCCAGGGCGACGGCGTCGAGATCGACATGATCGACCAGGACGGACTGTCGGTCTACAGGGACCACGTCGCCGTGGCGTAATGCCCTGTCCCGGAGCCATATCCGCGCAGGAAAGCCTATGGCTCCGGCCGCGCCCCCCAGTCTACTATGCCCCCAGTCTACCGGGCCCTCAACCTCTCCCCAGCCTCACTGCGAAACGCCGACCGTCTCCCCGGTGCCCACCTGCTGCCAGTCCCGCGCCGCCTTCGCCACCGGGCGCCGCGTCAGCCAATAGCCCAGCGTCATGGCCGGCCGCTCGATCAGCAGATAGGACAGGCCGGCGGCCAGCAGGCTCAGCGGAATGACACAGGCCAGGATCGTCGTCAGCGGCAGACTCTCATGGAACAGATGCACCATGGCCATCAGGACCAGCATATGAAACAGATAGAGACTATATGAGATATGCCCCAGCCATTGCAGCGGCTTCAGGCACAATATGCGCGACGCGGCGCGGCTGTGCAGCGCGATCAGCATGGCCGCCGCCGACCCCGCGCCCACCGAGATGAGCCAGAACAGTTTCGTGCCCATCGTCAAGGTCGTCTCCGGCCCGACATGCGGAACGCCCAGCAACAGCACGCACGGCAGCAGGACGGCCCACCGGACGGCTGCCGGCACGCGGTCGTAAATGGACTTGAGCGTATCGCGTGTTTCGTAAAGCAGGATGCCCAGCGCGAACAGCGGCAGATATTCGATCGTGAAGCACAGGCTGGCGACGAAGGATTTCGGCTCGCCCTCGCCGATCGCGGTCATGACGCCGCTCGCCGCGAAATAGGCCAGCATGACGGCGGACATGCCCATGACGCGGTACCTGGAAATCAGCAGGTACAGCAAGGGAAAGATCAGCGAGACCCGCATTTCCGCCACCAGGGACCACATCGGCGGGTCGAGCGTGTTGGCCCGCGGCGTACCCACCATCAGCAGATGCTGCAGGATTAGCCCCCATGTCGGCTTCTCCGACCATTGATCGTGAGAGAACCAGTAACTGGCCACGGCCTCCGGCACCGGATGCGGCAGGACGAAGCCGTACGCGATCGCCGAGATCAGCATGGCGGCGGCGAAGGGCAGGTAGATCCGGCAGAACCGGCGCGTGATATACCGGCCATAGGACCCTTTCTGGAATTTCGACAGCGAGATGGACAGCACGAAGCCGCTCAGGACGAAAAACAGCGCCACGCAACCCGGTCCCGACACCATCAGGTGCAGCGGCGTGTCACGAAGCAGAAAGGCCGGGTTGAAAAACAGCGCCACCGTTCGCAGCGGCGGAACAGCGTGCACCGCGTCCGGAAACGTGGCCCACGAATGATACAGCAGGACGATCAGCGCCGCGACGCCACGCAAGGAGTCGAGTTCGATGCTACGTCTCATGACCTTTCCTTTTCGCGATTCTGCTTCGCGATTCCGCGGTAGCCGCCTCTTTGCCCATCACCCGTTGAACCCGGCGACGCACCCGTCACGCGCAGGCCGCTCGGGCCGTGCTTCCGATTCTCGCTAAATGATGTTTTGTTTAACACAACCACATGTTTTTATTTGATTATTTTGAGGTTTTATCTCGACCTGTCCAGTTTTTTTTAATGTTCCGGCTCTTTTTTTAAAGCACATCTTCGACAGGCTGATCCCTCAGGTAAATCTTCCATCGGATATTAAACATGGCGCCTCGTGCCGGCGCATGGTGCCGGCGGAAGAATTCTTTACGAACAATAAAGATTTTTTTATTGATGAACCGTAGCCCTGCGGGGCCGGTTGACGTTCCGCATGCGCCGCCCGCGCGCCGGCATCCTGTTCCTGCAATCCAAACAACGACGCATATCATTACATCAAAAAAAAGTAATCAGACGATTCACGCAACGGAATGCACTCTCCCCGATGCAACCGCGTCCCCGAAGCGCTCGTTTTTTTCCGAATGAGGCGTGATGCAAGAGGAGCGGTTTATCTGAATTCGGTAATTGATTTTAAACGCATTTTAATGGGAAACCGAAATGATTTATGAATTCAGACTTCCGGTCATCGTGCCACAGATGTCCGGCGCGACTGTCGAATGCGTGTACGCGGGCGCGGGCGACTCCCTCCGCATGGGCGGCAAGCTGCTGGATCTCAGCGTCGATCTCAGCAGCGCCTTCGCCCAGGAATGCCCGCCGGTCTCCTATTACCGGCTTGTGCTGCGCGAACCCGTCTATCTCCGGCAGCTCGATGTCGGCCCGGGCCAGTACAGCGCCTCCTCCGACCGGATCGCCCTCTTCAGTACCGATCCGGAAGAGCCTCTCGACCAGGACGTGGCGCGCCAGGTCCGCTGCACCGTCGCCGGTATCCTCCGCCATGACGGCATGAACGCGGCAGGCCGGCCATGAGCACGCTCGATCTGCGTTTCGGCCCGCTCAAGGCCGACGGCTACGCCATCGTGCGCTCGGGCGTGCGCTGGCTGCGCGAAAGCGGCCAATATTGCCGCGCCGACGAACCGATCGGCTATTGCAACATCAGCCTGGAACCGACCGGCGTCCGGGTCTCCGGCCCGCCCGCCCTGGCCGACGAGACGGAATTGCAGGTGGTGTTCGCGCCCCGCGTCGGGGGGCGCCTGACCGTCCGGCCGGAAATGGCGCGCGGCGGCTATCTCAGCGTCCGCGCCGTCGAAAGCTGGAAGCCGGATACCGTCGTGGCCCATATCGATCCGGACGACCCCGCCCAGCTCGCGGACGAGCCCGATGCCGGCCGCCTGCGGCTGATGGTGGTGACCGGCCGGCGCATGACGGCCCTGGCCGACGTGCATTCGGGCCTGCTGCCCGGCTGGTACGGCCGCAGCCGCGGTTGGTGGTGCGATGACGGGGAAAAACCCACCACCCTGCTCAGCATGGGGCTGTGCGACGCCACGGGGGTCATACTCGGCGATCATTGCGCCTTTCTGGAAATGTTCGAATCGACCAGGGATCCGCTGCAGGCGGTCTTCATCCCCGATCATCCGGTGGCACCCTGCGCGCCCGTGCTGCTCGACCAGCTCGCGCGCACCCCGGCCCAGTTCGATGCCCTGGCCGACGATCTGCGCCGCGCCCTCGGCAGCGCGCCGTCGGCCCCCACGTCCGACGACTGGATATTCGCCGGCGCCCTGCTCTCGGTCCTGCGCAACACGCCGCTCAAGGACGGCTACGGCATCATCACCGGCAGCGGCACGAAGCGGCTGGGCCCGCCCGAGGACATCCTGCTGTCGCTCAGCGCCGAACCGCAGGCCATCCTGCGGCACCGTACCCTCGGCTATCATGTGCATATCATGCGCCACCACCAGGCGGCCGCCGGTCCGGCCATCCGCGCCTGGCTGTCCAGCGCCTTCGAACCCGTCAGGCGGTCGACCGACACCATCCGCCGCGATTACGAAAGCCTCATCGACACGCTGGCCCGCACCACGGGGGGGCGGATCATGGTCCTGAACCGCATGTCCACCGCGGGGTACGAAGACATCTCGTCCTATGCCGGCTTCGATGCGCCCATGAGCGACACGCTCTCCAGCATCGCGGCCAAGGAACAGAATCTGATGCTGCACGACGTCGCGGCATCGCGCGACATGGCGATCATCGACGTGGACGCGCTGGGGGCGCAGTTGGGCGGCGCCCTGCACCTGCCCGACGGCATTCATCAAAGCGGGCCGATGCAGGTCGCCCTGCGTCAGGAAATCACCAACGTCCTGGCCATGCGCCACGGCGCGGCGACGCCGGAACTGGTGCCCTGACCGGCCCGTCCCGGCTTTTCGTTTAAACGCCGTCCGATAAACGCCTGTCCGATCGGCCGCCTCCGGCCGATCGGATCATGTCCAGATACAGTCAGGTGATTTCGAACTCGACGGGAATGTCCGATGCGATGGCCCCGTCGGGCACGGCTTCGTCCGCACCGTCGCTGAACAGCGCCAGACGCACGCCGATCTGCATCCACGCGCCCGGCTCCGCCGTGATCTCCCGCAGGATTCCGGCCTGTCCCGCGCGCACCTCCACGACGGCCTTGTGGGTCTCCAGCTCCACGATCAGGTCGCCCGGCGCAAATGCGCTGCCGGTGTCGCCATGCCATTCCAGGACGCGAATTTCTTCGACACCGGCCACGGCGGCGGGAACGGTCAACTGGTAAAACATGCTTTCTGCACCTTCGGCTGTTTCTTGAAAGTAATGGAATTGTTATGCAGGAAAATAGTCAAATCAACAATTTGGTGTCCTGCCTTTGAAATTCGCATGATGAATTTCAAAGGCAGGACACTGAACCAGAGCATCATCCGACCGGATGGACTCATTCGGTCGGATAAAGATGCTCTATAAAACAACGCGCTAGAGCCATATCCCTGAACCAGTGGTGAACGGACATGGCTCTAGCGGGCCGACAGCGCCCGCATGGCATCGGCCACGCGGGCCGCATCCGGAATGCAGGCGGCTTCCAGCACCGGATTGGATGAAACCGGGGCGGGCAGGGCGCCCAGCCGGATCCACGGCATGGGGCCCGTCCGCTCGAATGTCCGATAGGCCACTTCGGTGCCGACCCCGCATACGGTCTGCCCCTCCTCCAGGGTCAGCAGCCGGCCGGTGCGCGCGACCGACGCCGCCAGGGTGTCGACGTCCATCGGCGCCAGGCTGCGCAAATCGATCACCTCGCAGCTTATGCCCTCCGCGGCGACGATCTCGGCCGCTTCCAGCGCGGGACGCATCATGTAGCCGTGGCTGACCAGGGTCAGGTCGGTGCCCGCGCGGCGCACGCACGCCACGCCGAACGGAATGGCGGTCTCGCTCACCGGCACGTCGCCCGGAATGGGAAACAGCCGCTTATGGTCGATATAGACCACCGGCCCGTCGCATCGCAGCGCCGTCTTCATCAGGCCATAGGCATCCTCGGGCGTCGAGGCCGCGACGACCCGCAACCCGGGCACGCTCATCAGCCAGGCTTCGATGCATTGCGAATGCGCGACCCCCTGGCCCGCAGCGCCGGCGGTGGTCTTGACCACCAGCGGGGCATTCAACCCCCCCGCGCTCTTATAGCGCAGCTTCGCCCCGTAATTGATCAGCGCGTCGAAGCCCAGCATCAGGAAATCCATATAGGTGATGCTGACGACGGGGCGATAGCCGGCGGCGGCGGCCCCGGCCGCGATGCCGATCGTCGCGGCCTCGGCCACCGGCGTGTCGCGCACCCGCTCGGGCCCGAACAGCGCGAACAGCCCGTCGAACTCGCGATACGACCCGCCGAAGGCGCCGACATCCTGCCCCATGATGAAGATGCGCGGATCGCGGGCCATTTCCTCGTGCATGGCGCGCTTGATCGCCTCGCGGAAGAACATCCGCGCCGTGACGGGCTTCTGGTCATACAACATGCTGCAGCACCTCCTGGGCGCTCGGATAAGGGGACGCCTCGGCATGGGCCACGGCCTGCGCGGCCGCCGCCGTCGCCTCCAGTTGCAGCGTGGCGAATTGCGCCGCATCCAGCAGCCCGGCCTCGATCAGCGACGCCGCATGGCGCTGGATCGGACAGCGGGCGCGCAATTCGGCCAGCTCGGCCCGGCTGCGCGTCTCCCGCGCCGTGGTGGAATGCGACCGCAGGCGGATGGACTGGCATTCCAGGAATGCCGGGCCGCGGCCCGCGCGCACATGCCCGACCGCCTC
>NZ_JABXXP010000137.1 GCF_013376155.1 Nguyenibacter vanlangensis | reverse complement strand
GGGACGGCTCGACGCGATCTCCGGCCGGGCGATCGACCGGATTGCCGATTGTTTCGTGCGCATGGACGCAACCCCGCTCGACCGTGTCAGCCGTGCCTATCCGTTCGCCTACGACCTCAATGCCCTGGGCGAGGTGGGGGAGGCCGGAAAACTGTTCGAACCGCGGGCGGCATATGGCGGCGCGTCGGCGTTCTCCTGGCTTGTCGAACAGTTTTCATCGGACGGCCAGGGCGAAGGCAGCCGGATCCTGATGCTGGGCAACGCGCTGATCGGATTGGGATTGCGCCTGCGCGGTGTGAAAAACGACTCCACCGCGATGTTCGATCGCTTCGCGGAGCGGGTCGGATGGACGTCCGGCAGCGTCGAAGCCGATCGCCCCGTTGCGCGCACGGCATAATATTGCCGAAATGCATGAAGCGGCCCCATCCTGAAGACCAATGGTGGCCGCTTTCAAGTTGGACGGTCCGGCTCGGTTGTTTCTCCTTGGTCGGGCGGCCATAAAAGCGACCGAGGAGGCCTGTGCGGGCTGCTGGTGACGCACCAGCATTATCCATCATATCCACAGGCCGGGCTTTCCTCTCATATGGCCGTCGACAGGCTTCATCGAGCGCCGGAGGCGTTCGATAAAGCCATTATCCATTGTGGCGTTCCCTATATATCGGCGGAGCAGTGGCGCGACTGGGATTGGCCTTGATCTGGGCGCTTGCGCCAAGGTCGCCGGTGATGAACGCGCGTAGAGGATCGGCATCACATAAGGTCGGCCAGGTAGGGCCGCAGCAGCGCCAGGTCGGCGGGGCCGAGGCGGTCCGATGCCATGGTCGCCTGGTGCCAGAACGGATAGGGCAGTGGCCTGCGGCTGGCGCGTTCCAGTTTTTCGGTTTCTTCCCGGGTCAGGGCCACGGATGCGGCGCCCAGATTGTCCGTCAACTGGGCTTCGGTCCGGGCCCCGATGACGACCGTGCTGACGGCGTCGCGGGTCAGCAGCCAGGCCAGAGCTACCTGGGCGGCTGAAATGCCGCGTGCGTTGGCGATGCCGATCAGCACTTCCACGATGTCGTACAGGGCGTCGGTGTCGTGGACCGGCGGTTCGCTCCATTGGGCCAGTTGGCGTGTGCCTTCCGGAGTGGCGTGCCCGCGACGGTGCTTGCCCGATAGCAGGCCGCCGGCCAGGGGACTCCAGACCATCACGCCCAGGCCCTGGTCGACGGCGCAAGGCAGCAATTCGAGCTCGGCCTCGCGCGCCTGCAGGGTGTAGTGGATCTGGTGCGAAATCGGACGTGCAAAACCGTTCCGGTCGGCGATGCACATCGATTTCATCGCCTGCCAGCCGGAGAAATTCGAAATCCCAACATAGCGGACCTTGCCTGATCGCACCAGGCTGTCCAGCGCCGCCAGCGTTTCCTCGAGCGGGGTCAGGCCGTCCCATTCATGCAGTTGATAGAGGTCGATATAATCCGTGCCGAGACGGCGCAGGCTGGCCTCGCACGCCGCGATCAGATGGTGACGCGACGATCCCCCAGCGCGCGACCGAGTATCTCCTCGGATAATCCGTTCGAATAGATATCGGCCGTGTCGAAGAGGTTCACGCCTGCATCGAGGCACAGATCGACCTGGCGTCGCGCGGCTGCGAGATTGGTCGAGCCGACCTTGGAAAAGGCGCCGGTCCCGCCGAACGTCATCGTACCCAATGTCAGGACCGATATTTTCAATCCCGATCGTCCCAATGGTCGATAATCCATCGTTTCCATTCCTTGGTCGTGCTGCGTGTGTTGAGGAAAGGCCGGGCTCTGGGCCCCACAACCTCGTTGCGGGGCCCAGAGCCCGTGCCTAACTGAAACGATCAGCGGTCATACGGGCCGACCATATCGAAGAACTGCATCTCGGCAGGCTGGGCCAGCAGCTCTGGCTGGCGCTTGAACCATTCCTGCTGGTAAGGCAGCGCCATATGCCGGTCGAGGTCCGCGCGCTCGCCCCAATTTTCATAGAACATGAAGACCAGCGGGTCATCCTTGCTCACCTGGAGCTGGTATTCCAGGCAGCCCGGCTCGCTGCGGGACTTGTCGATGAACGTGCTGAGCAAGGCCAGGAGTTCGCCGCGCGTTTCGGGTTTGGCACGCAGGGTCGCGGTCAGGGTGCAGCCTGGAGCAGTCATGGTAATTTTCCTTGTTCTTGTTGATGTGTGGGGGAAAAGACAAGATCGGTCAGGTATTATGCGGCGCGTTCCAGCCCCTGTAGCTGCCGATCGTGTCTTGGGTGATCAGGCTGGGGTCCAGTAGCCGGACGACGCCCGGCTTGATCCGTCCGGCCCGAATATCGAAACCGATGCGGGTCGCCGTGGTCGCGATGGCGAAGGGGTCCTGTGACGCGGTCGCCGCGATCAGGGTGTTGCCCCGCCGCATTTCCTGTTCCACGTCGGGCGAACCGTCGACCGAGGTCAGGAAGAACTCATGCCGTCCCGCCTGGCGGGCCGCCAGTTCGACACCCATCGCGGTCGGGTCGTTGACCGCAAACATGGCGTCCACCTTGGGAAGCGTACCAGCACGCTCTGGCCCACCGCCAGCCCGCCGTCGCGCGAGCCCTTGGCGTCGAGGTTAGAGGACAGGAGATTGATCCCCGGCGCCTTGGCGAACACCGACTGACAGCCCTTCACCCGGTCGGTCAACGCCGTGACCGGTGGACCATTGACGATCACGACGTCGCCGCGTCCGTGCAGGCGATCGACGATATACTGGCACGCGATTTCGCCGGCCTTGACGTTGTTGGTGGTAACGGTCGCGTCCGCGCCGGGCGCACCGACGTCGAAGGCGACGACCGTGGCTCCGCTGGCATGCATGCGGCGGCCCAGTGGGGCGGCGGCCCGGTAGTCCACGGCGTTGAACATGACCAGGTCGTTGCCAGCCGCGATGAAGGAATCGACCTGCGACGACTGTTTGCCGATATCGTAATCGGCCGAGGCAGTCTGCACCGGCACGGTGGGCGCCAGGGCCTTCGCCTGCTGGGTAATGCCCTTGATGGTCGCGATGAAGAACGGATTGCCCAGCGACCCTACGGTCACCCCGATCTTGTGGGCCGCGTCGTCCGCATGTGCGGAGGCCGCGTTACCAAGGGCAAGCAGCCCCGTAAGCAGCAGGATCTTCCGGTTGAACCGGCGTGCCGATCCAGGACAAGTCGGCTGGACGTGTGCCGTGAACATGGTGGCTGTCCTTGTTGGGCGCATCGTGCGCCGGTGTGGCCGGTTCGATCCGGCTTCTGGTGCGCTGGTCGGCCAGTTGCCGCCAGCGGGCCGCGTAGCCCCGCCATCCCGGAGGGTCGAAGGGGGCCACGCGGGCCGCCCGTTCGTGACGAAAGGGGTCCAGCCCCCGCGCGGCATAGGCCAGGCTTGCCGCACCGCACGCCGTTCCCTCCGGATTGCGCCCGACCAGCACGGTCTGGGCCGGACGAAGTGCTGCGACCAGACGCGGGATGACGCCGACCTTCGCCAGCCCGCCATCGAACACGATCGCGTCCGTACTGCGCAGCAGGTCCAGCGTCAGGTCCGTCATCGCGGCGACATACAGGGCCGCCAGCGCGGTACGGTCGTCCGGCGCGGACATGATGGTCCGTCCCGCATCGTCGACGAAGGTCCCCGCCCGGCCCGGAAAGGGACCGCCATCGGCGAAGGACGGCAGCGCGAACAGACCACGTGCCACCAGCGCGGCAATGCGTTCCTCCGTGACTTCCGCCGGTCCGTCGCCCCGGATCAGGTCGAATTCGCGGCCGCCCATGAACCGCGCGGTCGGAACCGGTTCATGCCGCACCGAGACATTCGCGAGCATGTCACGTTCGGGAACCAGGGTGTCCAGCGGGCAATCGGGATTCATGACGATGACCCATGTCCCGGTGGATACCATCGTCATGCCGCCCGGCACCACGCGTCGGTAATGGCTGAGCGACGCGTTGCTGTCATGCACTCCGTTATGCACGTCCAGCGTCACCGCTCCGCGCCCAGGAACGTCGAGCGTCATCGTGCCGACGATGGCCCCGGCCTCGCGGAAGGGCGGCATCTTTTCCCGCCACCCGCGCCGCTCCACCAGCGACGAGAAATCGTCCCGGTACGGCGACCACAGATGGGTGTGGCAGCCCAGCGACGAGATTTCGGACACCCGCGTGCCGCACAGCCGCCACACCCAGAACTGCGGATAGGTCATGACGTGCCGTGTGCGCGTGGCCAGTGTCGGGTCGCGCATTTCCTGCCAGACGATGTGCTTGCCGAACGCGAAGCCGCGCTCCATCGCCGGCGTCGCGGTTTCGGAAAAGGCCGGGCAAATGCGCGCGAACGCCGCCTCGATGTCCGGAGGTACGCTTTCCTCGTAATCGAGGATCGGCGCCGCGAGGTCGCCCTCGCCCAGCAGGGCGAAGGTACACCCGTGCGTCGTGATCATGATACCGTTCACATCGAACGACGCGACGGCCTCGCGCAGCACCGCCAGCATCCAGTCCAGCAACGCCGCGTCATCCAGAACGCGCAGCCCGTCCACCACCGGCCAGGCCGCGTGGGTGCGCCGTTCGGCCAGGATCGACCCGTCGGCACCGAACACCAGGAGCTTGGCGTTCGTCTTGCCGAAATCGAACACCGCCAGCGTCGGGTGCGCGACCGGCGGGGCGTCTGGCGGCGTCACGTCTTGTCGCCCGCGCGCGGGGCGACCAGTACCGCCACGCCCGCATCTTCAAGGATACGCACATCGTCCTCCTGCACGCCGTCATCGGTGATGAGGGTGGAAATCCGGTCGATCGGACATGAGAGAAAGCGTGCCCGGACCGCCAGCTTGCGGCTGTCGGCCAGCACGATCACATCGTCGGCGCGTTCCAGCATCGGGGCCGTCGCCTTCGGCAGCAGCGGGTGCGATTCCATCACGCCTTCCGGCCCGACGCCCTGCGCGCCCAGAAACAGGCGCGAGGCGAAGAAATCCGGCGGCGGCGCCTTGGGATCGTACAGGATGCCCGGCTCGCGATGCAGCGCGCCGCCCGCTACCGAAAGCTGGCAGATGCCCTGGGTGCCCAGGGCCGCCGCCAGCGGCATCGAGTTGGTGTAGAGCCCGATCGACCGCGCCGCGAGGCGAAGGCCCAATTGGTGGCAGGTCGATCCGCCCGCGACCATGACCATGTCCCCGTCGCGGCAGAGTCCCTCGGCCATCGCGGCGATCGCGCGCTTGGCGTCGACCGCGAGGTCGCTGCTCTGCGCGAAAGGCAGGGCGTGCGTCCGTGCCGCGGCGGTCAGGGACGCCACGCCGCCGAAGACCTTGCGCGCCTCGCCGGCCTCGTGAAGCTTTTCGATGTCGCGGCGAATGGTGGCCGGCGACACGCTCAGCATGTCGATCAGTTCCCGCACGGTCGCGAAGGGCCGCGTCTCGAGCATGGTGATGATCTGGCGCTGGCGTTCGGTCTCGGTCACGGGGGCGCGTCCTGTGAAAATGTGGTGATTTGTTGTGTCTGGAGGCACGATTCTCCGGTTTTCCGGTCGGGTCAAGCTGAATTTGATTGACCTGCGCCAAATGATGATGTCATTCCATCTTTTGTGATTGAATTGCGTCAAGGAATGCCTGCATGTTGTCGCATGTTCGACCGGCTGCGGAGATCGACGCGCTGCGGGGGCTGTCCGCGCGGCTTGGCGCGGATCCCAGGCGCACCCAGGGGGCGGGGGGGAATATCTCGATCAAGGAGGACGGAACGCTGTGGATCAAGGCGTCCGGCACATGGCTCGCCCATGCGCTGGACCGGCCGATCCTGGTGCCGATCGCGCTGGCGCCTCTGCTGGAGGCCTATCGGCAGGGCCGGAAGGAGGCCGAAACGGCGGTCAGCTTCCTCATCGGCGGGGCGGGGGACGTGCCACCGACGGGTGCGCCGGCCGCGTTGCGGCCGTCCATCGAAACGGCGGTCCATGCCGTGATTCCGTGGCGTGTCGTCATCCACCTGCATTGCGTGGAAACAATCGCTCATGCCGTGCGTACCGATGCGCACGACCGGCTGGCGGCGCGGCTCGACGGCCTGCCCGGCGTGCAGTGGACATTGGTGCCCTATGCCCGGCCGGGCGTGCCCCTGGCCCGCGCGATCGTCGCGGCACGTCCGTTCGGCGAACGGGCGAATGTCCATGTGCTGGCCAATCACGGG
>NZ_JABXXP010000136.1 GCF_013376155.1 Nguyenibacter vanlangensis | reverse complement strand
CCGCAGCAGCAGCCGCGTGGTCGGCGACAGCGGCCGCAGCCTCACCTGCTCGATCCGCACTTCCAGTTCGGCGGCAAGGGCGCGCGTGTTCGCACGGGCCAGTTCGGCCACCAGCAGCGCCAGATCCGCCTGCCCGGGAACGGCCTTCCCCGGAACCGCCTGGCCCGGAGAAACCTGGCCGGGGGAAACCTGGCCGGGGGAAACCTGGTCGGGGGAAACCCGATCAGGAGAAACCTGGCCGGAACCCGCCTTCCCGGCGGGCGGGGTCATCACCGGGGCCTTCTGGCCGGCCGGCGGAGCCGCAGCCCGCGACGGGCACAGGCCCGCTCCCAGCGACAAGGCCAGGACACAGGCGGCGGACAAGCGCAAACACATACGCCCGCGTCCCCGACCGGTCATCCGGCCAGGAACGCGGGCATGCGCGTCGTGCAAGAGAAACCGTACGGCCAAGGCCGTCCGGACAATCAGCCCTGGCGGGCCTTCATGCGCGGATTCTTCTTGTTGATGACGTAGACCTTGCCATGACGACGGACGACACGGCAGTCCTTGTCACGCACCTTGGCCGACTTCAGGCTGTTTCTGATCTTCATGACCTGATCCTCATTGGCGGCTTGACACCGCGAAGACGCGCCGAATACCGGCCCGGATGCACAGAGTCAACCGCGCGGTCCCGAAAAATCCCGGCTTTCCCGCCCTTCCGGGCCATTTTTCGCCCCTTGCGCCTTCCCCTCCGGCGGACGGATATGCGGGGCCAGCAGGCGGAAATCGGCGGCGCGTGGCGAACGCGGACGCCAGGCCAGGCCGATGGTGCGCCAGGCCTGGCAGCCCGTGACCGGCCGCACCACGACCGGCAGGTCGCGCAATATGCCCGATTCCACCGCCAGGCGCGGCAGCAGCGCGATCCCCAGCCCGTCCGCCACCATGTCGATCAGGGTATGGAGCGAGGTCACGACGAATTCCTCCTCGCCCTCGGTCGTCGTCCAGCCCCGCTCCTGGCGGCACAGCGCCAGCGTCTGGTCGCGCAGGCAATGCCCGTCCTCCAGCAGCACCATGCGCTCGGCGGCGATCCGCCCGACCGGAATCGACTCGCACTGCGCCAGGGCATGGCCGGCCGGCAGCACCAGCATGAATTCGTCGCGCCACAGCGGGAACGTCTCCGCCCCCTCGCAGGGACAGGGCATGGCCAGCAGCGCCAGGTCCAGCCGGCCCAGCGCCAGCTTGTCCAGCACGTTGCCGGTCACGTCCTCGTTCACCGACACGCGGATCTGCGGAAACTGCCGGCGCAGGCGCGCGACCAGGCCGGGCACCACGAACGGGCCGATGGTCGGAATCACCCCGATGCGCAGCAGCCCGCTCATCGGCGCGCGCGAGGCATCGGCCACGTCCTGCACCGCCTGCAGCGAATCCAGCGCGAAGCGCGCCCGGGCCGCCACCTCGTCGCCGATCGGGGTGAACACCACCCGCTTGCCGACATTGCGGTCCAGCAACTGGACGTCCAGTTGCCGCTCCAGCGCCAGAATCCCCGCCGACAGGGTCGATTGCGTGACCGCGCAGGCCTGGGCCGCCCGTCCGAAATGGCGCAATTCGGCGAGAGTAATAAGATAGCGGAGTTGCTGGGCCGAGGGCAGTGGTGTCATCGATCCCTTCGATCATCCGGATATAAATTATTCATTGGCATGATATCGCCTTCGGCGCTTATAGAATAGCCCACACGGCGCGGACCGCATTGCGGCGCCACGCCAGGACCATTGATGCAAGGAGCATGCTGATGCTGACGATCGGTGACAAATTCCCCGCATTCGACCTGACCTCCGTCGCCGGTGGCGCCGCGGGCCTGACCGGCGAATTCGTGCAGATCTCGGACAAGACCGACGAAGGCAAGTGGAAGCTGGTCTTCTTCTGGCCGAAGGACTTCACCTTCGTCTGCCCGACCGAAATCGTGGCGTTCGGCAAGATGGCCGGCGAATTCAAGGACCGCGACACCGTGGTGTACGGCGTGTCGATCGACAGCGAGTTCGTGCACCTGAACTGGCGCCTGCACCACGAGGACCTGAAGCACCTGCAGATCCCGATGCTGGCCGACATCAAGCGTGAACTGTCCGACGCCTGCGGCGTGCTGTCGAGCGATGCCGGCGTGGCCTATCGCGCCACCTTCCTGGTCGATCCGGACAACATCATCCGCCATGTCAGCGTCAACGACCTCTCGGTCGGCCGCAACCCGCAGGAAATCCTGCGCATCCTCGACGCGCTGCAGAGCGACGAGCTGTGCCCCTGCAACTGGAAGCAGGGCGAAGCCTTCCTCAAGGTCTGATCACCCTGGCCGGTCCGGCCCCCGGGGCCGGACCGGATTCCGCCGGCGCCCGCCGGCGGGGGCATGGCCCGCACCCATGTCCCGTCCGGCACGGCCGGACATATCCATCCTTTCCGAATCCCCTCCATCCGCGTCGCAACGTGACGGGCCGGCCGGCCGGTCGCGAACCGCGCCGCACAGCAACAGGGCCCTGGCCATGTCGATCGACTCGCTCAAGGAACGCCTTCCCGACTACGCGAAGGATCTCAAGCTCAATCTCAGCTCGCTGGCGAACGACATCACGCTCACCCCGCAGCAGCGGGCCGGCACCTTCGTGGCGTCGGCGCTCGCCGCGCGCAACGCGGACGTGACGCGCACCATCGTCGCCGAATACGAATCCGTCCTGACGCCCGAGGCCCTGACCGCCGCCAAGGCCGCCGCGGCGATCATGGGCATGAACAATATCTATTACCGCTTCGTCCACATGGTGGGCGGCGACTACGCCCAGATGCCGGCCCGGCTGCGGATGAACGTGATCGGCCGCCCGGGGGTCGAGAAGCTGGATTTCGAACTCTGGTCGCTGGCCGTCTCGGCGATCAATGGCTGCGGCATGTGCGTCGAAAGCCATGAAAAAATGGTCCGTGACGCCGGACTGACCACCGAACAGGTCCAAACCGCGGTCCGCATCGCCGCGACCGTGCATGCCGTGGCCGCCACCCTGGACGGCGCGGCGGCGCTGGGCGACGCGGGCGCCGCCTGAAAGCCCGCCTGTTTCCCGCTTCCGGCGGCGCGAATCATCGCGCCGTCATTTTTTCCGGCGGAACCTGTTGCCAGAATCGCCCGCCTTTGTTAATTCGCCCTCCACGAACGGATGCGGGGCCGAAAACCCCGCGCCGCTGCGGGTGTAGCTCAGTTGGTTAGAGCGCCGGCCTGTCACGCCGGAGGTCGCGGGTTCGAGCCCCGTCACTCGCGCCATTCCCCGAAAATCCTGAAAATATCGTCCCGGAAATCTGCCGGAGGTTGCTTCGACAGCCCCGAGCCTGACCGGACATGTGGGCTGGTGAGCGAGAGCGGCCCGACAGGGCCGCGCCCGGCGTGTGTTTCCGAGCACCGGAGCACAGGAAACGCGCGCAGGATCGCCTCCAGCGCGCATGTCCGGTCAGGCTCGGCCCAGATAAGCTGGCAGCACTGTGCCCGGCGGCCCGTCCATGCGGATCCGCCCCTGGTCCATCCACAGCACCCGCGTGCACCAGGTCGCCAGGATCTCCGCCTGATGGGTCGAGACCACCAGGATATCCGCCTCTTCGATCATCCGTTCCAGGCGCGACTGCGCCCGGCTCAGAAAGGCCGCGTCGCCCGCCAGGAACCACTCATCCATCAGCAGCACCTGCGGCCGGCCGGCGGTGGCCAGGCCGAAGGCCAGGCGGATCTGCATGCCCGAACTGTACGAACGCAGCGGCAGGTCCAGGAACGGCCCCAGCTCGGCGAAGGCCGAGACGTCCTGCTCCACCCCGGCGATGGCGGCGGAATCCAGCCCCGAATACAGGCCGCGCAGGCGGATATTCTCCCGCCCCGTCAGTTCCGCGACCATGCCCAGATTCGTATCCAGCAGCGCGCCGATCCGCCCGCGCACGCTCACGCGCCCGCCCACCGGCTCATAGATCCCCGCCAGCGCGCGCAGCAGCGTGGTCTTGCCCGCGCCGTTCCGGCCGATCAGCCCCAGCCGCTCGCCGGGCCGCACCGAAAAGCTCAGTCCGTTGAGCGCGCGTACCACCACGCGGTCGCGCGCATCATGGCCCAGGCGCCCCGACATGGCGCGCCCCATCCGCTTGCGCAGGCTGGCGGCATTGCCGTGATACAGGGGAAAGGCGATCTGCAGATCGCTGACATCGATTCCGGCCATGGCGTCAGACCCAGTATGCCAGCCGCGACCGCAGGCGCGCGAACAGCAGCAGCATGCCCACCCACAGCAGCACGCTGTACGCCAGCGCCGCCACCCAGGACGACAGCGCCGCCGGCGCGCCCAGCAGCGGGGCACGGATGATGTCCAGCAGCGCATAGAACGGATTGAACAGCAGGAAACGCGGATCGACCGTCACCAGCCGCGCCTCCCACAACACGGGGGTCACGAAGAAGGCGATCGTCATCAGGCTCGACACGATGGGCGGGATGTCCCGAAAGCGCGTCCCCACCACCCCCAGCAGCAGCGACAGCGCCAGGCCGTCGATCCCCCACAGCACCACGGCCGGCAGCGCCCCCCCCAGATGGGCCGGCACCACGCCGCACAGCGCGAAGACCACCGCGATGACGATCACATTATGCAGCAGGATCAGACTGTTGCGCACCAGCGCCCGCAGCGCGTGCAGCGTAAAGGGCAGGCGCGCGGCCTGGATCAGCCCGGCGGCACCGGTAAAGATCGTCGGCCCGTCATTGGCGACCCCGCTGACGAACCCCCACAGCACCAGCGACACCGCCAGGAACGGCACATAGGTGCGCATGTCCATGTGAAACAGCAGGCCATAGATCGGGCCCATGGCCGCGACCATCACGGCGGTGGAGAAGGTCAGCCACAACGGGCCGAGCAGCGAACCGCGATAGCGCAGCTTGATATCCACCCAGCCCAGCGCCCAACCCAGCCGCCACATGGCCAGGCCCCGCCCGATATCGGCCAGCGCCTGTGTCAGATAGCCGATCCCGGATTCGGGCATCAGGTCCAGCACGCAGTCCGCGCCCGATCCGTTCGTTCCGGGGCTTCCGCCGGTCTCCGCCATCGCTGCTCCTTACCGCCCCTGCCCTGTGCGCGCCCTGGAGGCTGCTTCAGAAGCCCTGGGCATCAGAAGCCCTGAGCATCAGAAGCCCTGGGCATCGGAGCACAGAAAACGCGCGTCGGATCGCCGGTCGCAGGGCTTCTGAAGCAGCCTCTTAGACAAGGCGCTGGGCGGCCGCAAGGCGCGCCCTACCGCGCGCCGCGCGCCGCGCCGTCATAGGTCACGCGATAGATCGCCCCGGCCAGGTCGTCGCTGACCAGCACGCTGCCATCCGCCAGGGGCTGCACATCCACCGGACGCCCCCAGGGGATCTGGTCCTGCTGGAACCCGTCGAGCAGCGGCGCATAGGACGCCACCCGTCCATCGGCGCCGAAACGCACCGTCATGACGCGATAACCCGCCAGCCGGCTGCGGTCCCACGACCCGTGCTCGGCGATCAGCAGCGCGCCTCGGTATTCGTGCGGAAACATCGCCCCGTCATAGAAGCGCAGGCCCAGCGCCGCGACATGCGCCCCCAGCTTCAGCACCGGCGGCGTGAATTCGGCGCAGGCGTGCAGCCGGCCGAAGACCGGATCCGGCACGTCGCCCTGATGGCAATAGGGATAACCGAACGATTCCCCGGCATGGTCCAGCCGGTTCAGCTCGTCGCTGGGTACATCGTCCCCCATCAGGTCGCGCCCGTTATCGGTGAACCACAACACGAAACGGCCCGGCTGTCCCAGGCTCTGCCCGAGGTCCTGCCCAAGGTCGTGCCCAGGGTCGTGCCCAGGGTCGTGCCAAGTCAGGCCGACGCTGTTGCGGATGCCCCAGGCCACATCCTCGCGCCCCGTGCCGTCGGGATTCATCCGCATCAGCTTGCCGAACCGGTGCCCGACATCGCAGATATTGCACGGTGCCCCGATCGGCACGTACAGCTTGCCGTCCGGGCCGAAGGCGATGAATTTCCAGCCATGGTCGCCCGCCCGCCAGGGCAGGCCAGACACCGCCACCACCGGCGCGGGCGGATCGTCCAGCCGGTCCTCGATCCCGCGCAGCACCAGGATGTCGCGCGGTTCGGACACGTACAGGTCGCCATCGCGAAAGGCGACGCCCACCGGCATGGTCAGGCCGCGCGCCACC
>NZ_JABXXP010000135.1 GCF_013376155.1 Nguyenibacter vanlangensis | reverse complement strand
AACCCCGCCAGGCCCGGCAGGATGTGCCCCGCCGAGGCCACCAGCCCGCCGGCGGCAAATGCCCCCAGGCCCGGCAGGCCCCAGCCCTTCCGTCCGGCATAGCGGCCCTGGTGGCGGTACAGGTCCGGCACATCCAGCACCTGGCGGCGCACGACATAGAAATCCGCCAGCATGATCCCGGTCACTGGCCCCAGCAGCCCGCCGATCAGGTCCAGTGCGCGATAGATGCTCGCCGCCTCGTTGAACCACAGCCAGGGCATGAAGAAGACGCCCAGCACCAGCACCAGCCGCGACGCGCGGTTGAAGTCCAGGCGCCGGGGCATCAGGTTCACCAGGTCATAGGCCGCCGGCATGATATTGGCCACGACGTTGACCGACAGCGTCGCCAACACCAGCGTGGCCCCGCCCAGCACCGTCACGACCGGGTGGCCCAGCGCCACCAGCAGCTCCACCGGGTTCCAGATCGGGTGGCCGAACAGGATAACGGTCGCCGAGGTCGTGATGATTCCCATGGGCGTAAAGACCAGCGCCGTCACCGGCAGCCCGATCGCCTGTCCCACCACCTGGTCGCGTTCCGAGCGTACGAAGCGCGACAGGTCGGGAATATTGACGGCGAAGGTCGCCCACATCCCGATCATCCCGGTCACCCCCATGGCGAACCGCGACCAGAATTCCGCTCCGTGCAGATGCGACGGCTGCGCGAACAGCGGGCCCAGCCCGTGGCCCACATGCAATCCCCACATCGTGGCCAGCAATCCGACCAGGATGACCAGCGGCCCGGCGACCAGCTCGAAATTGCGGATCCGATGCACGCCATGGCTGGCGATCCAGCCATGCAGCGCCCAGATCGCGGCCATCGCCAGCCACATGCGAAGCTGCATGCCCAGGAACGGCGCCTGCAGCGACGCCCAGCCCGCATTCAGGGTCGAGAATATCGCATCCACCGCCTGCGCGGCGGCATAGGACTGGACCGAAAACCAGAAGATCGCGCAGAACCCGCGCAACACCACCGGCAACTGCGCCCCGAACGGCCCGAAGGCCGAACGGATCAGCACGCAGAACGGAATGCCGTACCGTGTCCCCGCCCTGGCGTTGAACCACATCGCCAGGAACAGGATCAGATAGGCGACGGCGACGATCTCAAGGCATTGCCACGCCGAAAATCCCAGCGCCATCAGCCCCGATGCCGCCTCATAGGCCACGATGTTATGGACCATGCCCATCCACACCGTGGCCATGTTCACCCAGCTCCAGTCCCGCCGCTCGGGCGGCACCGGCGCCAGGTCGGCATTATACAGGTCGGGCGCATAGGAACCGATCGGCGAGGGGTCCGGGGCAGGGGACGAACTCTCGGTCATGGCGGGGTCTCCTGACGGATCGACGGGCGAAAGGGGGCCGGTTCAGTCCAGCGTGCGCACGATGTCGGCGATGGTGCCGAACAACTGGTCGATCTGCGCCTTCTCGATGATCAGCGGCGGCGACACCGCGATCACGTCGCCGGTGTAGCGCACCAGCACGCCCTTGCGGAACGCCCGATCGAACGTCTCATAGGCCCGAGCGCCCGGCGCGCCCGGACGCGGCTCCAGCTCGATGCCGGCGACCAGCCCGACATTGCGGATATCGACGACGTGCGGCAGCCCGCGCAGCGCATGGGCCGCTTCCTCGAAATAGGGGGCCAGGTCGTCGGCCCGCGCGAACAAATTCTCCTCGGCGTAGGTGTCCAGCGTCGCGATCGCCGCGGCGCAGGCCACCGGATGGCCGGAATAGGTATAGCCGTGCGGCAGTTCGATCCCGCTTTCGGGGCCGTCCATGAAGGCCGCATGCACATGTTCGCGCACGATGGCGGCGCCCATCGGGATCGTACCGTTGGTGACCCCCTTGGCGCAGGTCATGATGTCGGGGATCACGCCGAACTTCTCGGCTGCGAAGGCCGGGCCGCCCAGCCGTCCGAAACCGGTGATGACCTCGTCGAAGATCAGCAGGATGCCGTATTTGTCGCAGATCTCGCGCAGCCGCCGCAGATAGCCGACCGGCGGGGGCAGCACGCCGGTCGATCCGGCCATCGGCTCGACCATCACCGCCGCGATGGTCGACGGGTCATGCAGGGCGACGATCCGCTCCAGAGTGTCCGCCAGTTCCGCCCCATGCTCCGGCAAGCCCTTCGAGAACGCGTTGCGCGCCAGGTCATGGGTGTGCGGCAGATGATCGACCCCGGTCAGCAGCCCGCCATATAATTTGCGGTTGCCCGAAATCCCGCCCACGGAAATCCCGCCGAATCCCACGCCGTGATAACCGCGCTCCCGCCCGATCAGCCGCGTGCGCGCCGCGTCGCCCCGCACGCGGTGATAGGCGATGGCGATCTTCAGCGCCGTATCCGCCGCCTCGGACCCCGAATTGCAGAAGAACACATGGTTCAGGTCGCCCGGCGCCAGCGCCGCGATGCGATCAGCCGCCGCAAAGCCCAGCGGATGGCCCATCTGGAAGGTCGGGGCGAAATCCAGGGTCGCGATCGTCTTCTGCACCGCCTCGGTGATGCGCGGACGATTATGGCCGGCATTGACGCACCACAGCCCCGCGCAGCCATCCAGGACCCGGCGCCCGTCATCGGCGGTGTAATACATGCCGTCGGCCGCGACCAGCATGCGCGGCGTGCGGCGAAACTGCCGGTTGGCGGTAAAAGGCATCCAGAACGCGTCGTGATTGGTCGCCGACATCGCGTAACTCCTGCGATCTGCTGGTCAGGTAAGGCGGGAAAAAAGGACAGAGAGGGCAGGGGGCGTCAGGCGTTCAGCCGCCGGTCGGCATCCAGCACCGCCCGCAGCAGCACGTTCGCCCCGGCCGTCACGTCGCCGCGTTCCGCGCTTTCGGCCTCGTTGTGGCTCAACCCGCCGGCACACGGAACGAAGATCATCGTGGTGGGCGCGACCCGCGCCAGATACGCCGCGTCATGCCCCGCGCCCGACACGATCCGGCGGGCCGGATAGCCGAAGGACTCCGCCGCCTGCCGCACCGCCTCGATGCAGGCCGGGTCGAAATGCACCGCCGGCGCATCCCACACGCGCGCGAAATCCGCCCGCACGCCCGATGCGGCGGCAATGTCCGCGATCCTCTCGCGCAGCGCGTCCTCCATGCGCCCGACCACCGCGTCGTCGGGATCGCGCAGGTCGATGGTCAGGAACACCTCGCCCGGCACCACGTTGCGGCTGTTGGGCCGGTTCTCGACCAGCCCGACCGTCGCCACCGCGTCGGGCCCATGCGCCAATCCCACCGCGTTGACCGCCTCGATCATCCGCGCCGCCGCCAGCAGGGCATCGGCCCGCATGGTCATCGGCGTACTGCCCGCATGGGAATCCCGCCCCGTCACCGTCACTTCGTACCAGCGTATGGCCTGCACGCCGGTCACCACGCCGATCGTCTTGCCCTCGGCTTCCAGGATCGGCCCCTGCTCGATATGCAGTTCGAAATAGGCCGCGATCGGGTGCCGGCCGCACGGCTCCGGCCCGCGATAGCCGATCCCCGCCAGGGCATCGCCGAAGCGCACCCCCGCCCGGTCGGTCTTGTCCAGCGCCTCCGCCTCGGTGAACACGCCGGCAAACACCCCCGATGCCAGCATCGCCGGGGCGAACCGCGCCCCTTCCTCGTTCGTCCAGTTGATGACCTCGATCGGGTGGCGCGTCTCATGCCCCGATTCCCGCAACGCCCGCAGCACCGCCAGACCGCCCAGCACGCCGATGATCCCGTCGAACTTGCCGCCCGTCGGCTGCGTGTCCAGATGGCTGCCCATGGTGATCGGCGGCAGGGACGGGTCGGCGCCCTCGCGGCGGGCGAACTGGTTGCCCATCGAATCATGGCTGACGCTGCATCCCAGCGCCCGGCAGGCGGCGGCGAACCAGTCGCGCACCTGCCGGTCCTCCTCGGTCAGGGTCAGGCGCCTGATCCCGCCCTTCGGCGTCGCGCCGAAACGCGCGGTCTCCAGGATGTCGTTCCATAACGATGCGCCATCCACGGTGACATTGTCCCCGCTCCGCAGGCCGCCCGCCTCGCTCATTCGCTACCTCCAGCCATTCGCCCGATCGTTTCCGAACCGGTCGGATCCCCGCCGCACGGTTATAGTCACATGGTTATACACGCGTATCGGCCGGGCCGACATGCGCGCGCTCCGCACCGCACATAATCCGTGCCGAGCCTATGCCGGATTCTTTCGATATGGTAGCGAAAATTCTGACCAATGAGTCAGGTTAGTCGAATTTCCAGACAAAAGATCGCGGAGACGACCAGAAGAGACCAGAAATAAGGCACAAAACGGCGCAATTGCCCGTATTTCAATCCACGCCGCATCCGGCCATCACCAGCGTCAGGATCGTCCGCGCCGCGTCCTCGTAATCCTGTTCGCGCAGCGTGCGCTGGCCCAGCACCGCCCCGATCTGCGCCCCCATGTCGGCATAGGTCTGGGTCATCGCCCACAGGCAGAACATCAGATGCGGCCCCGACACCGCCCGCATCGCCCCGGCGCGCTGCCAGGCGCGGAACGTCTCGTCCAGCTCCTCGACATGCCGCCGCAGCGACGTCTGCAGGAAGACGCTGATATGCGTCGCCCCCTGCAGGACTTCGTGGGCGAAGATCCGCGACGCATCCGGCCGCTCGCGCGAGAACGCCAGCTTGGCGCGGATATAGCCCTCCAACGCCGCGCGCGGCGTCTGGTCGGGACGAATCCACACCGTGGCGTCCGCCAGCCAGTCGGTCAGGATGTTCTCCAGCACCGCGCGATACAGCTCTTCCTTGGTGCCGAAATAATAATGGATGTTCGCCTTCGGCAGCCCGGCCTCGGCGGCGATCGCCGCCATGCTGGCGCCCTTGAACCCGTCACGCCCGAACAGGCGCTCGGCCGCGCGAAAGATCTGCTGCGTGCTGGCCCGTCGCGGCGCCCCCGCCGCCTGCTCCTGGCGGCGAACGGGACGGGGCACGAACGGGGGAGAAGAAGCGGAACTGCGCATGAGGTACCGTCCCGCCTTTGCGCCCGGCTGGCAAGCCGGAAACATGCGCCGTCCCCGCTAGCGCCGCTCACCCCAGCGCCACCGCCAGCCCCCCTCGGTCTTCAACGCGCATATCGCCAGAAGCACCGCCAGGGCGACGGCATCGATAACGATCGTGACTATGCCGGCGGGGCCGATTCCGAGGAATCCGAGGATCGCCCGGGCGGATACCAGGATCGCGACGAAGACGGCAAGCACCGCCCAGCCTTGCCACGCGATGGGCCGCCCGGTCCCGTAGCCGTAGCGCTTGGCCGCGAACCAGGCTTTCGACGGACTGTCCGACATCCGGCCATACCTCTCGTCTGATCGCCGTCACGATAGGGACGGGGCGCGCTATTGTCATCCGCGATCCGGATACGGCCCCTGGCAGCATCACAAAACCGGCTATTCCCCTCCGGCACGCGATTTGCTCTGTTTTGCGGCAGGAATGACGGAACGGGCCGGCGCTTCCCATGACGGGCAGCCCGGCCCCCGAAAAGGAGACCGACGATGCTTCTGGTGCGTGGCGGAACGGTGGTGACGGCCGAGCGAAGCTGGCGGGCCGACGTGCTGTGCGACGATGCGGGACGGATCGCCCAGGTGGCGCCCGGGATCGCGGCGCCCACCGGCTGCGACGTGCTGGATGCCGGCGGCCTGCTGGTCATGCCGGGCGGGATCGACCCGCACACCCATATGGAAATGCCCTTCATGGGCTCGGTCTCCAGCGACGATTTCGAAACCGGCACCGCCGCCGGCGTCGCGGGCGGCACGACCATGATCATCGATTTCGTCATCCCCCAGCCGGGCGGCTCGCTGCTGGCCGCGTGGAAGGACTGGCGCGCCAAGGCCGCGAAGGCGGTGGCCGATTATTCCTTCCACGTCGCCGTCACCCATTGGGACGACCAGGTCCATGCCGAGATGGGCACGCTGACGCGGGAATGCGGGGTCAATTCCTTCAAGCATTTCATGGCCTACAAGGGCGCGCTGATGGTCGATGACGGCGTGCTGCTGCGCTCGATCGGCCGGGCGCTGGAACTGGGCGCGCTGTGCAACGTGCATGCCGAGAACGGCGACGCCGTCGCCTTCCTCCAGCAGGACCTGCTGCGGCGCGGTCTGACCGGCCCCGACTCGCATCCGCTCTCCCGCCCGCCCGCGGTCGAGGGCGAG
>NZ_JABXXP010000134.1 GCF_013376155.1 Nguyenibacter vanlangensis | reverse complement strand
CGCGGCATTCTCCGCGCTGTCCGCCCGGGCGGACAGCGCGGCCAGGCGCGCCTGCAGGTCGGACAGATCGGCCGCCGCCTGTTCGCGATCCGCCTGGGCCTTCTCCTGTGCCTTTTCCAGCGCGCCCCGCATCCCGATCACCGCCAGTTCGGCATCGGCCCGCACGCGTGGATCGGTATCGAGGTCGCTGCGCTCGATATAGAGCGAAGCGGACAGTTCCGGCAGCGCCGCCGCCGAGGCGAAGGCGATCAGATAAGGGGCCCGCGGCATGTAGTCCGTCGCCTCGAAATACCCCTCCCCCTGCCGGTCGAAGACCAGCGGCGGCCCCCCTTGGCCGGACGGCAGGATGGCCGAACCGATCATCGGCCGCTGCGCCATCAGGGTGACGTTCGGAAAAACCGAACGAAGCGCCGATTCGAACTCACGCGCGGTCAGTTCGTGGACATGGAACGGGTTGGGCGGCGCGCCGGCGGGGGAATAGACCATCCGGTCGGGCGTACTGATGACCAGCAGCCCGTCAGGGCGCAGGACGCGCCGGATTTCGGCGAGGAAGCGGTTCTGATCGTCCAGATGCTCCAGCGTCTCGAACGAGACCGCGACGTCGATGCTGTCGTCGGGCAAGGGCAGCGCGCGGGCGTCCCCCTGAAGGTAACGCAGATTCGGCCGCCCGAAGGATTCGGCGGCATGCGCCACCGACGCCGCGTCGATCTCCACCCCCGTCACCGATGCCGCCACCTGGGCCAGCAGGGCGGCCCCGTATCCCTCGCCCGACGCGACATCCAGGACCGACCGGCCCCGACAGAAGGCCCGCGCCAGCAGGTAACGGTGATAATGCTCGATCGCGATCTGGCCGGATACGTCGGAAGTGAACCGCTCTCCGTTGAATTCGAACGTTTTTTTGGCGGTCTCCCGGCGGATCACTTCACCCATTCTGTCCTCTTACGCGATCCTCGACGGAGCATCGGGGATCCAAGATCAATCCGATCCAGGCCACGGGCGCGCAACCCCCGTGACCGAATCGCCAGCCATGTGCTTATAGAGTGAGCACACAATAAGACAATCATATGACATCCCAAGACGCAGCCAACGCGAATGCCAAGGACCGGTTCCGTGACCCTGCCCGCCACGGGATAAAGCCAAATCATACATGGCGCGCCAGCAACAGACGGGCACGATTTTCAATAGATCCGAACCGAGCCTATGATATACGGCGACGAATATAAATTGTAAAAAAGTTTTTACCGATATTTTTTCCGAGAAGCCAGAACATGACCCGAATTCCTACCCCCTCGATGTGGCAAACAATTCATGAAAATTGAAAGCGAACTTGTCGCCAAAGACGCCACGACGGACATCCCACGGCTTCTTGCATTCACGTTATTTTGCCACGTGGCCATATTATTGTATTATGTCGCCGTCGCCAAAGTCTTCAGCGGCTTTTCCTATTCGGCATGCGAATGGGATTGCGGCTGGTATATCGGCATCGCGTCCGCCGGGTACGATCTGCACCCTCACCTCGGCGGCAATGACAACGGGCAGGCAAACTGGGCGTTCTTCCCGCTGTTCCCCTTGCTGCTGCGCGCCATCCATGCCGCTACGGGCTTCAGCTATCAGCTTTGCGGCGTCGTTCTGAACAATGCGCTCTTTCCGTTGATGGCGGTGGCAAGCGCCCTGTACCTCAAGACGAAACGACGCGAGACGAACGCCTATATGACCGTTCTCGTCTTTCTTGCCTCACCGTTCAGCCTGTATTTCAGGGTCCCGTTTACCGAGACGCTTTATGGAATTCTCCTGATCGCCCTTCTGTTCCTGCTCCGTGGCGAAAGGACGTGGCTGGCGTCCGCCGTGGCGGCCTTCTTCACCGCCAGCCGTCCGACGGCGGCGCCATTGCTGGCCGTCCTGGGCGGCGCCCGCATGGTCGCGCATTGTCTGCAGGCCCGCATCCAAGGGACGGACACCGTGCGATCGGTGGCCCGGGCCGTTGCGCAATGCCTCCTTCTGGGTTCGGTCGGGGGAATCGGGCTGCTGGGCTATATGCTCTATCTCCACGTCCATGTGGGGGACGCGCTGGCCTTCAAGCATATCGAAGCGGCGTGGGGGCGCCATCCCGGCAATCCGGTGGCGCATATCTTGCACGGGCTCCGCGCCCGCGACCTGACCGCCGCGGCGTTCCTGCCCGGGCATGAGGAAAGCCTGACCTATTTCGCGCTCGCCTGCCTCGTCGCAGCCTGCCTCGTCCTGTGGGCATTCCTGTCGGGATTCGTCTTGGAATCCGTCCTCGTCGCGCTGACGCTCCTGCTCTCGACAGCTACCGGCCTGTGGTCCAGCACGCGATATATCTACGCCAATCCGGTGACGCTGATGCTCGTGTCGGCGTTCCTGCAGAAACTGCCTCGCCCCGTCTTCTCGCTGATCCTGTGCGTCTTTTCCATGGTTCAGGCCCTGTTCGTCATCCTCTGGTACCAGGGCTCCCGGTTCCTGATGTGACGCGCGCCTTTATTTCCCGACCATTCTTCATCTCGCCAGCCGGACCGTCCGAATGACCCCCTACAGCCTAGACGTCGTCATCCCGTGCTATAATGAGGAAGACGCGCTGCCCGTTACGTTGCCGCGGATTCTTTCCTACCTGGACGGCCTGCAATCCGACCCGCGCTTCGCGCTGCGCCATTGGCGCGTCATCCTGGTCGATGACGGCAGTGCGGACCGCACCTGGACCATCATCGCGGCGCACGCCGAGCCGGCCCGGGTCGTCGGACTGAAACTGTCCCGCAATTTCGGCCATCAGAATGCGATGCTCGCCGGGTTGAGCCATGCGGACGCCGATGCCGTCATCACGATGGACTGCGACCTGCAGGACGACATCAACGCGATCGAGGCGATGCTGCTTGCGTACCAGGGCGGATTCGACCTGGCCCTGGGCGTACGATCCTCGCGCACGAGCGACACGATTTTCAAGAAGGGAACCGCGCGCGCGTATTACAGGCTCCTGACCCTTTTCGGGGTCAATGTCATCGAGGATCATGCCGATTACCGGCTGATGTCGCAGCGGGCGCTTCGCGTGCTTCTGGCGCATAACGAAGTCAATCTCTTTCTGCGCGGCATCATCCCCACAATCGGCTTCAAAACGTCGATCATCCCGTATGAGCGACAAGCCCGCGAATTCGGAAACAGCAAATATACGCTCGGGAAGATGCTGGCGCTGGCGATCGACGGCATCACGTCCTTTTCAGTGCTCCCGCTCCGAATGATCGCCGCGTTCGGCGTCGTGGTCTTCCTTGCATCGTCCGTTACGGGCCTGTGGGTTCTTCTGGAACGCCTCGTCTTCAGCGCGACCGTCGTCAGCGGCTGGGCCTCGGTGATGCTGCCCCTGCTGGCCCTGGGCGGGCTTCAGATCCTGTCCATCGGCGTGTTGGGCGAGTATATCGGCAAGATCTATCTGGAAACGAAGCGCCGCCCCCGATTCATCGTCGAAACCGTCACGGATTCGCCGCGCTGACGACCCGCCGTCCCGTCACCGTCACACCGGTCATCTGCGCCAATCATCTGCATCATCTGCGCCACTCGGGAAGGGCGCCCAGGACCGAACGCGCCAGCGTGCCTGGCCGGAGCAAGGCACGGATTTCGGTTACGCTCCAGCGGTTCCGCGCCTCGACCGGCTCGGCCAGGCTGTCCTCCAGCCGGTTGTAATAGGTCAGTAACGGCCGCCATGTCTCGATCGACCGCGCGACGTCGAGGCAGGCCAGGTACAGGTCGCGGGATTCGAGGTCGGCGCGATCGTCGGCGCAATCGGACAGAATGTGAAACAGCTCGGACACCGCATGGGGGGCGCGGGAATCCCTGGCCAGGTCGCGCAACGAGCCGCGCGAATGCCGGAGCGTTCCATCGAGGAAGGAATTGGAAAATTCCCTGCAGGCCACGGGATCGACCGCCATGCCCAACCGGTCGGCCATGCGGTGCAGTTGCCGCGACGGATCTTCCATCATGCGGTCGTAATCCACGATGACCCGGTTCTTCACGTCCCCGGTAGACAGAATCGAACAGACGACATGTTCCAGCCACAGCATGTAGCCCCGCTCGGCCGGCATCCGCTCCCGCCGTTCGAGCGAACGCACGACGCTGAGCGGATTGCGCAGCGGCAGCACGACGCCGACCCTGCAACCCGATGCCTCCAGCACCGGACGCCAGAAATCCATGAGCCGGCAGGTACGCGGATCCTTGAAACCCCACAGCCCCCCGCAGGAAGCCAGCCGCGCCTTCAGCAGCGCGGCAGCCTCGGCCCGCAATTCGGCCAGGACCGGATGCGGCCAGGACAGCGAACCGACCAGGCCGAGATGGTCATAGGCCGCCTCGATATGCCGCAGCAATGCCTCGTTGATGCGGCACACATCGTTGTCTTCCCAGAATCCCGTCGGGTTGTCGGCCGCCGGCGACATCAGGTTCTCGCCCAGCGAGACACCCAGCACCTGCAGCGCCTTGGTGATCGCGCTGGTGCCGCTGCGGTGCATGCCCAGCACGACGATCACATGACCGGAATTCATATGCATCTGTCGGATCTCTCGCGGCCGGACGCCCTCCGTCATCGGGAAGAGTTCTCGGGCGCTCCAATATTTCCATAAGTCCGCATGGGGATACCCACGGGTAGCCGGCAGAGGTCATGCCCCTAGAGCATCATCCGACCGGATGGACTCGTCCGGTCGGATAAAGATGCTCGTTAAAACAATGAGCTAGAGCCATATCCGTGAACCAGTGTGAATGGATATGGCTCTAGAGCACAGAAAAACATGATTTTTAGTAAAAGGCGGCTCCCTTCTTCCGAAGACGGGGGAGCGGAATTGATGGTTTATCTTTACGCGCCCGATGCGCCCTTGCCTAATTTCCAATTGTTACATCGCCGCCGATCGGCCGCGTCTTCGCGTCCGTGAATTATCTTTTAATGGATCAAGGATAATTGATCGTCGGACGCGGCGCATGACGAGTCGGCCGTCATGCGCGCCATATTTCGGTCGGAATCGGATGGCGAGATCAGGTCGTGGCGCCGGCCGCGAACACTGGACCCCTTGGCCGGCGCCACGCCCCCGCCGCCCCGCCTGGGCTTGCGGACGAACGGGTCAGCGCGCCCGGTTCAACGTGTCCGGTTCAACGCGCCATATCGCCGATGCCGTCCAGCAGATCCGCCAGGTCGGCGACGAGCCGCCGGGTCTCCTCGCTCGCCTTTTCTCCGCGCAGGCGTGCGGCCAGCGACTGCACGCGATCCCTGGCCTCGTCGATCAGCCGCGACAGGGCTTCATTCCCGCCGTAATGCGTGGACATGTCCGTGACCTCCCGATCCGCCCGGGCCGAGGATATGGCGCATCGGCCGCGATCGACAAACCGGCCCTGCCGGCCGTCAGGCACACGATGCAATGCACGAATGGAAAAAGAAAAGGGAAATCATGGTGCTGCTGGACAGGATTGAACTGTCGACCTCTCCCTTACCAAGGGAGTGCTCTACCACTGAGCTACAGCAGCAGCGTGGATGGGCGCTTCCTACCGTCTCCGTTCGCAGGTTGCAACCCCTGCCGAACAGAAAGCGGCGGCCCCCGTCCGGGATCAGTCGTCGCGGTGAATTTTTTCCATCCGCTCATGCCGTTCCTGCGCTTCGATCGACAGGGTGGCGATGGGACGGGCTTCCAGACGCTTCAGGCCGATCGGCTCGCCGGTTTCCTCGCAATAGCCATAGGAGCCGTTTTCGACTCGCAGCAGGGCCTGGTTGATCTTGGAAATCAGCTTGCGCGCCCGGTCGCGGGTGCGCAATTCCAGGGCGCGGTCGGTTTCCACGCTGGCGCGGTCGGTGATATCGGCCTCATGAATGCCGCCCTCGGACAGGCTGGCCAGTGTCTCGTCCGCTTCCTTCAGCAGATCGGCCCGCCATTTCAGCAGCTTCTGGCGGAAATACTCCACCTGCAGCGGGTTCATGAAGTCCTCGTCTTCCGAGGGGCGGTAATCGGGGGGAAGTGTTATCATGATGCGCGTCCTTGAATTTCGCCCCCGGACGAGTCCTCGCCGGACAGGGGCCCGCCGCGAAACGGGCGGCTTATACGCTGCCGGCCGCCATCCGCCAACCCCGAAAGGCCGGGGAATCCGCCTTTCCAGCCGATTCCCGGCCGACCGGATCAGGCCGGCGCATGCGCGGGGGTCGCGGCCGGACCGCGCGCG
>NZ_JABXXP010000133.1 GCF_013376155.1 Nguyenibacter vanlangensis | reverse complement strand
GGCCACCCGCGCCGTCGCGCCATCGTCGTCGCCCGACAGGAAGACCACCCGCCGGCCGCCATGACCGGCCGGGTCACTGGCCAACATCCCGGCGGGCAGGTGATTGAACCCTTTCACCAGCCGGGCGCCGGGCAACGCTTGGGCGATCGCCACCGAGGACGGGCGGCCGCCCAGTTCCTCCGACGGGACGCCGAAGGCATTGGTCGCGTCGATCACGATCCGGCCCTGCCAGTTTCCGCCCGCCTTCGCGATTTCCGGATAGGCCGCGAACGGGATCGCCAGAATGATGGTCTCGGCCGCCAGCGCGTCGCACAACGGCCTGGGGGCGATCGTCGGTCCGATCGCCCTGGCCTGCGGCGCCAGTGCCTCGGGTGGCCGCCGGCTCGCCACAGTGACGGCGACCCCCGTGCGGGCGAAGGCACGGGCCAGGGCCTGGCCGACCGCACCGAAGCCGATGATCGCATAGCGCATCCTGTTGCTCCCGATTCTGACAAACGTCCCCATCGTTCGTCCCCATCGTTCTGGGCGCGTCCGCGGCCGGGAGCGATTGGCCAATTCTCGACAGGGGCTGTGCGCCGATGCACCGGAGGTCAGCCGCCGGGCGGCATTCCCGCGAGACGCGACGCATAAGCGGCCAGCCGGCGGGCAATGAACGCGGTAAACAGCCGCACGCGCTTCGTCTTGCGCGTCTCGCCCTGCGTCAGAAGCCACAGCGTGCCGTGCCGGTGCAGTTCCGCGCCCGGCGCCCTGACCAGCAGCGATTCGGCATCGCCGACGAAGCAGGGCAGCACCGCCATCCCCAGCCCCTGCCGCGCCGCCACGATCTGCGCCCCGGCATCCGTGGTCCGGAACGGCACCCCAGCCGCGCGGATATCGCCTGCGCGCGCCAGGTCCGGCATGGCGGCCCCGTTCTTGACGATCCAGCGCACAGCCCCAACCGCGTCCCGCGCGGCCAGCCGGTCGCGGGACAGATAGACGCCGTCGAATAGTTCCGGCCCCTTCAATCCATGCAGATTGGGCGGCAGGGTCGTGCGGTCATGGACGACCCGCAGGGCGATGTCGGCTTCGCGGTTGGTCAGGTTGACCGGTGCGTCGGACGACAGGATCTCCATCTCGACCTCGGGATGCAGGCGCGCGAATTCGGCGAAGTCCGGCATCAGCAGGTGCGTGGCCAGCGTCGGCGCCATCGTGACGCGCAGCACCCCGCGCACGCCCTGGTCGCGACCGAAGATTCGCGTCTCCAGCCGGTGCGATGACGCTTCCATCTGGGCCGCGAATTCAAGGATGTCCTGGCCGGCCTCCGTCAGGCGATAGCCCGACGGCAGTTTTTCGAACATCTGCGCTCCCAGCCGTGCCTCCAACTGCGCGATGCGACGCAGCACGGTGGAATGGTTCACCCGTAGCCGCGCGGCGGCTGTGCGGACCGAACCGCCACGCGCGACGGCCAGGAAATAGCGGACGTCGTCCCATTCGATCATCTGGTGCGATCCCGCACCGTGCGGTGCGCCTTTTCCAAATCCGTTCCTGCGTTATCGGACCGCACGCACCGTGCCAAGGGCAAGACCGGATCGATTCCGCACCACCGTTCCGCGCGTCTGCGCACTGAGCAGCCGGCACAGGCCGGCCTATCTCGACATCGTCGAATGCACCCAAGCGAAGGACACATCATGTCGAGACTTAAAGGCAAGATCGCCGTCGTAACCGGCGGCAATAGCGGAATCGGGCTGGCAATCGCCCGCCGTTTCGCCGCCGAAGGCGCGCAGGTCTTCATCACAGCCCGGCGCCGCGACGCATTGGACGCGGCGGCGAGGGAGATCGGCGCCAACGTCACCGCCATCGCGGCGGACCTGACCCGGCTGGAGGACATCGACCGTATCGCGGGGGCCGTCCGCGCCGACGCGGGCAGGGTCGACGTCGTCGTGTCCAATGCCGGCATCACGGAGCAGGTGAAGCTGCCCGACATCACGCCGGACCATTATGCCCGCACCTTCGACCTGAATTGCCGTGCCCCCCTGTTCCTGGTGCAGAAGATGCTGCCGATGATGGGGCGTGGCGGGTCGATCATCCTGGTATCCTCGGCCATGCACGACATGGGGCTGGCGAACCATTCGACCTATGCGGCCACCAAGGCGGCGCTGCGGTCGTATGTGCGGACCTGGGCGGCGGAATTCGCCGATAATGGCATCCGCGCCAATACGTTGAGCCCGGGCGTCGTGGACACGCCGATCCTCGATTCCCAGGCCGGCACGACCGAAGAGGCCGCCGCGATCCGCGAGGGCTATGCACGATACACTCCGATGCTCCGGCTGGGACGGCCCGAGGAACTGGCCAACGCGGCCCTCTTCCTCGCCTCGGACGAAAGTTCGTTCATGACCGGTTCCGACATGGTCGTCGATGGCGGTGTGAGCAACGTCTGATACCGGTCCCGCGTACGAACCCATAGGCTATGAAGCCTGCTTCAGAGCGAAGCGAATGTTTTTGCCTCTTGGGCTATGTCGTCAGGAGCCTTGCCAGAGCCGGCGAGAAGATGGAATCGACCCGCGTGCCGGCGGGCAGCACGCCGGCGTGGACGAAGGTGTCTGCGACGGATTGAGCGCTGGAAATGTCGGCGTCTGTCCAGGCACGGGTTCCGTAGGGGCGATTCTGCCCTTGCAAATAGGCCAGGACGGCCGGTTCGGGCACCTGGATCACGGGCGCCACCGTTTGCGCCCAGCGCGGCTTGTCGGCGGTAAGGATGGCATAAGCACGGCCCAGACGGCGGATATAATCGGCTGCGGCATAGCGGAAGGCAGGGTCGTCCAGCCGGCGCGGATTGACGCCGATGAAATAATGGCCTGACAGGATGTCCCGGGCACTTTCCAGGATCCGCGCAGTGCCGTCGGCCTCCAGCGTCTGGATGGCATAGCCGTAGGTCGCCCACGCATCGAGGCTGCCCGCCTTCATCGCCGTCAGACCTTCGCTCATCCCCAATGCGATGGGATGGATGTCCGCAAAGCTCATGCCGTGCTGTGCGAGCATGCGGATCAGGAAATAATGGGCGGTGGTCGCCTTGATGTAGCCCACGCGCCGGCCGCGCAGATCCGCGACCGAATGGTAGGGGCTATGCAGCGGGGTCAGCACCGCCTGGTCGGTGGTCGGGCCGTCCAGTGTCGCGACGATGGCGACCCGCGAACCGGATGCGGCCGCGAAGACCATCGGGATCTCGCTCCAGCCACCCAGATCGATCGCATCGGCATTGATCGCCTGGGCGATCAGGTTGCCGGAATTGAATTCGCTGAACTGGACCCGATACGGGAAGTCGGCCTGTCCTGCCGCAGGCAGGAGCGTATTGTCCTGCCCGCGAAAGGTCGCCACGCGCAGCGTGACGTGCGACAGGTCCGGGGCGTCGGCGGCATGCGGTAACGACGGAAGCGCCATGGCGAAGGTGCTGCCACTGAACAGACGGGTAAACTGACGTCGCGTGGGCCGGTACGGGCTATGGAACATGATGGGGTCCTTAATTAACTATCGAAACCCGGTGCGTGGCGCGCCACGCGGCGCAGCGCGGCCTCCCAGATCAGATCGTCCAGGTCCCGTTTGCCCTCGACCGGTTGCCGGTTGCGGTCGATCTGCCGGCGCACCGTATCCTGCGCAGCCTGAGGCGCCAGAAGCACATTGTCCCGGCCGCGGCAGTAGTCCCTCGGCATGGGCCGAGACGGCCATCCCGTCCGCCGTATGGAAATGGATAATGAAATGGGCGTCGGGACGCGCGGCATGGATGGCCGAATGGATGACGAAGCCTGCGTAATTGATGCCGTATTCACCGGGTTCGACGATTGTGCCGTTCAGGTCGACCTTGACCAGGCTGGATGCCGTGACTTCCTCGAACAGAAGGCCGAAGGGATTGATCAGGAAATGATGCTGGGGTCCGGGGAGACGCGCCGAGATATGGGTCGCCACCAGATCGTCCCAGCCATGCAGGGCAGCCAGACGATAAAGTGCTGCCAGATCGACACGCAGGGCCCATTCGCTATCGGAAATACCGTTGACCGGCGCAGACAAGGCGGGGCGGGAAAGAGCGGTCATCGGAGCCTCCTGATCATGCCTGGGCATGGTCATTCTAAATGCCGGGCCGATGGACACGAGTGAGAAAAGATCATGATTCTATCGATTTTTTCTCGACAATATAATGGCCGTTTGCCCAAAGGCGGGTCAGAGATCCAGCCGCGCGCTAAGCGTGACCGTACGGGGCGCCCCCGGGAAAAGCTGCAGCGCGCCCCGGCTGACCCAGTAGCGCTCGTTGCCGATATTCTCGACTGCCGCCCGGAAGGTCAGTCTATGCCGGTCGGCGTGCGTGACATACTGGGCGCCGACCGTACCCAGAATATAGGATTGCAGCCGGAAACTATTCGACGGATTCAGCCATCCGGCGGATACGTAGTTCATGCCGCCATGGATACTCAGGCCCTTCATCCAGGGGATTGTGTAGTCCGCGGCGACATTCGCCTCGAATGGCGAGGTGGATTCGGCTTGCTTGCCGTTATAGGGCGTGCCTGCGCCATAGCGTGCATCCAGGTAGGTCAGACTGCCCGTCAATTGAAGGTTGCGTGTCGCCTGAACCGTTCCGCCGGCTTCCACCCCCTGGTAGCGGACAAGCCCCCCCTGTTGCTGCACGTTATTGGAATCGACATAGGCCGCGATGGTGTCGAGCCGGTAGAGGGCCAGCGTGCCGCTCCACCGGGTTTTCTGTACCTTCACGCCCAGCTCGTATTCCTGGCTGCGCATGGGGGCGAAGACCTGGTACGCATTTTTCGCCGTCGCGGCAGCCTGGGTGCCGGACTGCATGGCTTCGACATAGCTGAAATAGGCGTTGATATCCGCCGCGGGCTTGTAGGAGAGCGAGACGACGGGGGTCACGGGGTTATTCTGCCGGGCGGCCGTCCGCCGCCCGCTGCCATCGGTCGCGTAATCGTTTTCGATATAGTCCGTGTAGCGCGCGCCTGCTAGAAGGGACCACCGATGCCATGTGACGGTATCGCTCCAGAACGGCGCGACCTGCGTGTAATCGACGTAGTTGTAGAGCTTCGGATTATAGAAATGCGCGTCGGTGCTGGTCGGGCGCGTGGTGAAGATGTTGCCGTATTGATAGGGCTGGTAATAGGCCGCGTTGGCGTCGGCGTCGAATTTCTGATACAGCCACATGATGCCGGCGACAACGTCATGGCGCAGCGGCCCGGTTTCGAAACGCCCTTCGGTGGTCTGCTGTACCTCGTGATAGGTGAAGACTCGCGTCATTTGGAACGGGCGGTTCAGGTAATCGCCCTGATTGTCCAGAAAGGTAATGGCGTTCGAGGGAAACCGTTCATCCAGGTGCGAGTAGGCATAGGCCAGGCGGGCCGTCCAGCGTGGCGCGAACTGCCAGTCGAAGCCGGTGTTGAAATGCTTGAGGTCATTGCGTTTCCAGGAATCCGGCGCGCCAAGCTCGGCCCGGCCACTGATCGGGGTCAGCGATGTCAGGCCGCTGCTCACGCTCACCCCATTGACCATGCCGGTTTGTAGAGTGTTGAGGTAAAAACTATCGAAATTCCAGTCGAGTGCGTCGGTGATCTTCACATTCAGAGCGCCCGATATCGATGTCGAGCGGATGTAGCTGCCATTGTACTGGTTGCCGACCTCGTTGGCGGCTACGAAGCGATAGATTATCCGATCCGACGGTCCGATCGGGCCGCCGGCATCCAGGCTCTGGCGAAACGCGGCATCGGACCGATAGCCGGCCTCGACCCCCAGTTGCGGCGCATCGACCGGCTTTTTTAACTGGAAATCCAGGACTGCGCCGGGCGATCCGAACCCGTAGAGGAAGGCCGACGCGCCCTTCGTCAACTGGAACTGGCCGAAATTGGCCATCGGCAGGTCGATGAACCAGTACGGAATGGCGAAACCGTCGATCTTGTACCCGTTGGTCCAGTCCAGGTCGAGGCCGCGGACTCGAAAGCTGGCGCCCGACGCGGTCGATCCGCCGTTCGAATTTTCCTGCACGCCCGGCTCGGCGCGGAAGACGTCGTTGATGTCCGCCGCCTGCATCTGCTCGACCTTCGCAGCCGACACCACGCTCAGCGAAAACGGCGTGTCGAATTCCGAACGCGATCCCAATGCGCCCATCGCGGCATGCGCCGCCAGGCGCGGGCGATGCGGGTCGGCGTGAACCATGATCGCCTCGGGTGTCGCCTGGGCGCCGGCCGCCGTCGGC
>NZ_JABXXP010000132.1 GCF_013376155.1 Nguyenibacter vanlangensis | reverse complement strand
CATGCCCGGTCCGCCGGGGCGCCGGCCAGGGTACCGGACGGGGTGCCTCGGCCATGCACCAGCGCGAACACCACGGGCACGAAGATCAGGGTCGCCACGGTGGCGAACAGCAGGCCGCCGATCACCGCACGGCCCAGCGGCGCGTTCTGCTCGCCGCCTTCGCCCAGGCCCAGCGCCATCGGCACCATGCCGATCATCATCGCCAGCGCGGTCATCAGCACGGGGCGGAACCGGGTGAATCCGGCTTCGGTCGCGGCGCGGCGGGCGTCGGCGCCGGCCTGGCGCATCTGCTCGCGCGCGAAGCTGACCACCAGGATGCTGTTGGCGGTCGCGACGCCGATGCTCATGATCGCGCCGGTCAGGGCAGGGACGCTCAGCCGCGTATGGGTCAGGAACAGCATCCACACGATGCCGGCCAGCGCGGCCGGCAGGGCGGTGATGATGATGAACGCGTCGGTCCAGGACTGGAAATTGACGACGATCAGCAGATAGACCAGCAGGGTCGCGAAGCCCAGCCCGGCGAACAGCGCGGTGAAGGACTCCGTCATGGTTTCGACTTGTCCGCGCACGGCGACGCGCGACCCGCGGGGCAAAGCGGGGCGGGCACGGGCGACGATGCGGTCGATGTCGGCGGCTACCGCGCCCAGGTCGCGGTCCTGGGTGGTGGCGTAGATATCGACGGTCGGGGCCACGTTGTAATGGGTCTCGACCGATGGGCCGACATTGCGGGTGATGGTGCCGACCGCGCCCAGAATCTGCTGCGGACCCTGTTGCGGGCTCTGCCGGGCGCCGCCCGGCGCAGCCGGCGAGAGGGCGGTCAGCGGAATGTTGCGCAGCGCATCCAGCGAATCCAGTTGGTATTGCGGGGTCTGCGCCACCAGCGGATAGGACACGCCGTTGCCCGGATCCAGCCAGAAGCTGGGATTGATCTGAAAGGTGCCGGACAGCGCGGCCAGCAGCGCGTTGGCCACGTCGCGCTGGGTCAGCCCGATATCGCGGGCGCGGCTGCGATCGACCTGCACGTCGAATTCCGGATTGTCGTAATCCTGCTGGATGCGCGCGTCGGCGATGCCGGGCACGCGCCGGATGGCGCGCAGCAGCCCCTGGGCATAGCGGTTGTCGGCCGCCAGGTTGAAACCGCTGACCTGGACGTCGATCGGCGCGGGCGTGCCGAAATTCAGGATCTGGGTCACGATGTCGGCGGGCAGAAAGGCGAAGCCGACGCCCGGAAAGCGCGCCGGCAGCAGCAGGCGCAGCCGCCGCACGTAATCCGCTGTGGGGTCGTGCCCGTCCTTCAGCGTGATCAGGATATCGGCATCGGCGGCCGTGGTGGGGGCCGAGGTGCTATAGGTCATGTTGATGCCGCTGACCGGCAGGCCGATATTGTCGACCAGGCTGGCGATCGCGCGGGCGGGGATGACCGTGCGGACCGCGTCTTCGACCTGGTCGCACAGGCGGGCGGTTTCCTCGACGCGCAACCCGGCATGGGCGCGGACATGCAGCCGGATCTGCCCGCTATCGACCGAGGGGAAGAAATCGCGGCCCAGCCAGGGAAAAAGCAGCAGCAGCGACAGCACGACCCCGCCCAGGAACAGCGGCACGAAGGCGCGGCGGCGCGCCATGGCGGCCTCCAGCGCCGTGCGGTAGCGATCGCGCGCGCCGGTAAAGCCGCGTTCGAAGGCCCGTTGCAGGCGGACCAGCGGATTGCGCGGCGCGGCATTGCCGTCCTGTCCGGCATGCCGGCGCAGCCAGTATTTCGCCAGGGTCGGCACCAGCGTGCGCGACAGCAGGTACGAGGCGAGCATGGCGAAACAGATCGCCTCGGCCAGCGGCACGAACAGAAAGCGTGCCACCCCGCCCAGGAAGAACATCGGCGCGAAGACGATGCAGATGCACAGCGTGGCGACGAAGGCCGGCACCGCAATTTCCTGCGCCCCGGCCAGGATGGCGGGTTCGACCTCGGCGCCCGCTTCCAGATGGGCGTTGATGTTTTCGATCGCGACCGTGGCGTCGTCGACCAGGATGCCGACCGCCAGCGCCAGGCCGCCCAGGGTCATGATGTTGATCGTCTGCCCCAGCGCATAGAGCGCGATCAGCGAGGACAGGATCGAAAGCGGGATGGAGATCGTGATGATCAGGGTGCTGCGCCAACTGCCCAGGAACAGCAGGATCATCAGCCCGGTCAGGGTGGCGGCGACCAGCGCCTCGCGCACCACGCCGTCGATCGCGGCGCGGACGAAGACCGACTGGTCGCCGATCGGGTCGATCCGCAGCGCGGGCGGCGAGGCGGCGCGCACCTGCGGCAGGCGGCCCTTGATCTGGCTGATGATGTCCAGCGTCGAGGCGTTGCCGGTCTTCTGGATCGTCATCAGGCTGGCATGCCGCCCGTCGACGCGCACGATATTGGTCTGGGGCGCCGAGCCGTCGCGCACATGCGCCACGTCGTGCAGCAATAGGATCGTGCCGCCGATCGCGGCGATCGGCAGGTCGTTCATCGCCTGCGCGGTCAGCGGGCTGCCGTTCAGCCGGACATTGTATTCGAATTCGCCGATCTTCTCGGTGCCGGCGGGAATGATCAGGTTCTGGGCGTTGATCGTGTCGACGATATCCTGCGCCGAGACGCCGCGCTCCTGCATCCGGGCCTGGTCCAGGTCGATCTGGATCTGACGCTGCCGCCCGCCATAAGGATAGGGGATCGACGCGCCCGCCACGCCGGCCAACTGGGTGCGCACGAAATTATTGGCCAGGTCGAACAGCCCCTGCTCGGTGATGGTGGGGCTGGACAGCGCAAGCTGGATGATCGGCACGCTGGACGCGTTGTAGGACAGGATGAAGGGCGGCGTGATCCCCGGCGGCAATTGCTTCAGCCAGGCCTGCGACACGGCGGTCGCCTGGCTCATGGACAGGTCGACATTGGCCCCGCGGTGAAAGAACAGTTTCACGATCGCCATGCCGGTCAGGGACTGCGATTCGATATGGTCGATATCGTTCACCGCGACCAGGCAGGCGCGTTCGAAACCGCTGGTGATCCGCCCGCTCATGTCCTGGGGCGGCATGCCGCCATAGGTCCAGATGACGCTGATGACCGGGATGTCGATGGCGGGAAAGATGTCGGTCGCCATGCTCAGCACCGCCAGCGGCCCCAGAACGGACAGCAGCAGCGCGAGCACGATGAAAGTATAGGGTCGGCTCAGCGCGATCCTGACGATCCACATCTATCCTGTTCCCGGGGCCGGGCCGCGGCCCCGGCGATGAAGACGAAGTCGGTCACCAGGCGAACGGTCACGAGGCGAACGGGTGCGGCGCGACCGAGGCGTGGCCCTCCTGCATGACGTAGGACTGCATCTCCCGGGCCAGCGATTCCGCTTCCTCCAGCCGCAGTTTGACGATGTCGCCGATACTGACCAGACCGACCAGCCGGCCCGCATCGTCCAGCACCGGCACGTGGCGGCTGTGGCGGTCGGTCATCTTGCGGGCCACCGACACGATGTCCTCGGACCGCGTGGCGGTCGGAACGTCGCGGGTCATGATGTCGGCGGCGGTCAGCCGGTCGATCGCGTCGGCGCGATGGGCCATGGCCTCGACGATCGACCGTTCCGAGACCAGGCCCGCGATACGGCCCTGCTCGTCCAGCACCGGCACGGCGCCGATCCGGCGGTGGGTCAGCAGGTTAGCGATCGCCGTGACGCTGTCCTGGGGGCGAACGGTGACGACGCTCGTGCCCTTGCTGTTCAGGATATGCAGGACGGGAATGGTCATGGGGGTGTCTCCTCGATCCTTCAGCGCTTCATCGGTGACGCAAGTGCGGGGTGATGCAAGTGTGGGGTGGATAGACGGCTTCGGCCTGCCGATGATCGGACCGGTAATGACAGTGGGACGTGGTAACGATGGGTCGCGGTGCAAGGTTTCGGCACTGCGTTGCGCGTTCATAACGGCGTGAACGACCCATGAGACCCACGTTCCGTCCCGGCGACCGATGGCAGGACAGACGCGAGAATATCAGGAAAACAGGTTGATGGTGCCGTTATTCATTCCACCCGATGACCGTAAGTCCGATCCATGACGTAGTCCACCGTTCGACTTTTCTTTCATATATTTCGCGTGTGATTTGTCTTTTATTGGGTCGCACGGCTGAACCGAGCAAATCAGAAAGTCCATAGGTACGTCCAGGACGCAGGCCGTCAGTCGTCGCCGTGCCTGCCGATGTGGGTGGCGTGACGGAATGTCCGAATTTCGCTTCGTATTTATCCCATCTCGTGTTTATCCCATCTCGTGAAAATCGAGGACAAAAGAGGGCTTTCAAGGGCGATGGATCGCAATTGCGCCCGCTGGGCATCCGTCACGGTATTGTCAGCCATCGAGACCCTTCCGGTTGGACCGTTCCCGATTGTCGCGGGGCGCGATGGGTGGGTATATCGCTTTTCGCAACCCGTCTCATCAATCCTGTCGGGATTCGGTCATGCGGGTGGCCGGGGACGGCAGGCCGGGTGCAACCCCTGCGCGCGGCTGTCGTTGTGGCAGGACAAACAATGGGGGCGGAATAGTGGCACGCGGCACATTCGGAAAAATCGTCGCCGGGCTGGTGGCGGCGGGGCTGGTCGCCTACGGCGCGACGGTCGCGTTTCTGGACCATTTCGACCATCAGGGCGCGCCGCAGATCCCGCAGGGCAGCCTTTCGCTGCGCGACCCGGTGTCGATGAAGGCTTTCGCCGCGTTCCAGGAGGCACGGTGCGATTACTGTCACGTCGCCGGCACGAAGCTGCCTTTCTATTTCAGCCTGCCTTTCGCCAACCAGATCATGGCGCGCGACCTGACGCAGGGTCAGCGCCATTTCCAGTTCCGGCCGGTGATCGCGGCATTCCAGGCGGGCAAGCCGCCCTCGGTCGAGCAGCTCTCGCGCATCGAGGAGGTCATCACCCAGAACCGGATGCCGCCCTGGGCCTATCTGGCCCTGCACTGGCACGCCTATCTGGATGCGCGCCAGCGGCGGGACATCCTGGCCTGGATCGCCGACCAGCGCCGGCGCTATTACGCCACCCCCGGCGTGGCGCCGCAATTCGCGGGCGAGGTGATCCAGCCCATTCCCCAATCCGTTCCGGTGGACTGGCAGAAGGCCGAACTGGGCCGCCAGCTCTTCTTCGACAAGCGGCTGTCGGGTGACGGCACGCTGAACTGCGCAAGCTGCCACGGGTTGAATACCGGCGGGGTCGACCGGATGGTGACCGCGACCGGCATCAACGGCCAGAAGGGGCCGATCAATACGCCCAGCGTCTATAACGCCGTGTTCAACCTGGCGCAGTTCTGGAACGGCCGGGCCGCCGACCTGGCGGCGCAGGCGGCGGGCCCGGTGACCAATCCGGTCGAGATGGGGTCGCATGACTGGGCCACGGTCGCGGCGACCATCGCCGCCGTGCCGGAATACGCGACGGCGTTCGGAAGCCTGTACGGGCCGAACGCGGTGACCGAGAAGACCGTCACCAACGCGATCGCCGAATATGAAAAGACGCTGATCACCCCGGACAGCCGCTTCGACCTCTATCTGAAAGGCGACAGCCGGGCGCTCAGCGCGCAGGAATTGCGCGGCTATGCGCGCTTCAAGCAGATCGGCTGCTCGGGCTGCCACAGCGGCGTCGCGGTGGGCGGCGACGCGTTCGAGATCCTGGGCCTGGAAGGACCCTATTTCCAGGATCGCGACAAGCCGCTGACCCAGGCCGATCTGGGCCGGTTCGCGGTGACGCAGTCCCGGGCCGACCTGCAGCGCTTCAAGGTGCCCAACTTGCGCAACGTCGCGCTGACGCCGCCTTATTTCCATGACGGAAGTGCCGCGACCCTGGAACAGGCGATCCGCGTCATGGCGCGCTATCAGACGCCGGCCGGCTCTCTCTCCGACCAGGACGTGGCGGATATCGCCGCGTTCCTGCGCACATTGACCGGCAAGTTCCAGGGCATGGACCTGAAGGACGTGCCGGCCGAGCCGCCCTTGCGCCCGGCGGGATGATCCAGGCGGGCCAGCCGATCAAGTGGGCCCGGCCCGCCCGGCGCCGGCATTCCGCCCGCCCGTCTGGTCCAGCGCGTCGCGCACCGCATCGTCGTCCACCTGGTCGAAGATGCGGTAATGCGCGCCCACGGCCATGAACAGGTCTGGCCGGTGGGGGCAGACGATCTGGTCGCATTCCGGGGTCAGCTCGGCCAGGCTGTCGGGCGGGGCGACGGGAACGGCCAGGACCAGGCGGGCGGGGCGGCCCCCCAGCGTTCCCTGGCGCACGGCCTCCAGC
>NZ_JABXXP010000131.1 GCF_013376155.1 Nguyenibacter vanlangensis | reverse complement strand
CTGACGCCGGCGCTGGCCGCGGCCCGGCAGGGCGTGCTGTGGACGCTGGGCGGGCTGGTGCTGCTCGGCCTGCTGGGAGTGGCGGGGCGGCGCATGTCCTATCTGGGCATCACCTTCCTGACGGCGCGGGTGATGCGCGGCATCGCCGAAACCGCCTTTGCCCGTGTGCAGCGTTTTTCCACCGACTGGCACGGCAACACCTTCGCCGGCTCGACGGTGCGGCGACTGACGCGCGGCATGTGGGCGGTCGATACGCTGGCGGACACGCTGATGCTGATGCTGCTGCCCAGCGTGCTGGTGCTGGCGGCCACGACCGTGGTGCTGGCCTGGCACTGGCCGTCGATGGGGCTGCTGCTGGGGCTCAGCTCGATCATGCTGGTGGCGATGTCCGCCTGGCTGACCCTGCATTATGTCGCGCCGTCCGCCCGGCTGGCCAATGCGTGGGATACGCGCATGGGCGCGGCCCTGGCCGACGCCGTCACCTGTAACGCGGTGGTCAAGGCCTTCGGCGCCGAACGGCGCGAGGAAGCGCGCCTGTCCTGGATTCTCTCGCGCTGGCAGCGCCGCACCGAACGGTCCTGGGTGCGGGGCACCAATTCCGGAAACCTGCAGAACGTGGCCGCGCTGTTGATGCGCGTGGTGCTGATCGGCGCGGTGCTGGCGCTCTGGTGGCGCGGCCGGGCGGGGCCTGGCGACGTGGCCTATGTGCTGACGATGGTCTTCCTGGTGCAGGGCTATCTGCGCGATATCGGCCAGCAGATCTCGATGGTCCAGCGTTCGGTGAACGAGATGGAGGAACTGGTCGCGATCTATCGCCTGCCGCCCGGCGTGCAGGATCGGCCGGACGCCCCGCCGCTGCACATCTCTCACGGCGCGATCCGCTTCGACCATGTCGATTTCGGCTATCGCGGACAGCGCGGGCTGCTGTTCCGCGACCTGTCGATCGACATTCCCGCCGGCAGCCGCGTGGCCCTGGTCGGGCCCTCCGGCTCGGGCAAGACCACGTTGGTCAAGCTGGTGCAGCGCCTGTACGACGTGACCGACGGCCGGATCCTGATCGACGGCATCGATATCGCGACCGTCGCGCAATCCAGCCTGCGCAGTCAGATCGCGATCGTACAGCAGGAACCGGTGCTGTTTCACCGCTCGCTGGCTGAAAACATCGCCTATGGCCGGCCCGGCGCCTCAATGGCCGAGATCGAGGAAGCGGCACGCCAGGCCAATGCCGCCGGCTTCATCGGCCGCCTGCCCAAGGGCTATGCCACCATGGTGGGCGAACGCGGGGTCAAGCTGTCGGGCGGCGAACGCCAGCGCGTGGCCATCGCCCGCGCCTTCCTGGCCGACGCCCCGATCCTGATCTTCGACGAGGCCACGTCCAGCCTGGATTCGGAATCCGAGATCCTGGTGCAGGACGCGATGGAACGGCTGATGATCGGCCGGACGGTGCTGGTGATCGCCCACCGCCTGTCCACCGTCGTCGGGCTGGACCGCATCCTGGTCTTCGCCCACGGCGAACTGCGCGAGGACGGCTCCCACGCCCAACTGATCGCGCGCGAAGGCGGCCTGTATCGCCGCCTCTTCGACCTGCAATCATTGGACGGATAAGGGCGGCTGGCGGCCCCGCCGATCACGTAGCCATAGATGGAACAGGCGCGTCTCGATCCGCGCTTCCACGCGGAGCGCAACCGTCGAGTGGCGGGAAAGCCAGATCCCCGCCATGGTTTCAATCCACGCTCTCGTACGGAGAGCGACCGTATTTTTCCCACGAATTAGGCGCGTATGACATGTTTCAATCCACGCTCTCGTACGGAGAGCGACAATCCGGGACCGGTCAGGATCACGGTGCCATCCGGTTTCAATCCACGCTCTCGTACGGAGAGCGACCCGCGACCGATAACCACGGCGCCGGATATGTCTGGTTTCAATCCACGCTCTCGTACGGAGAGCGACTCAAGGGGACAGACGGGGGCGACCTATCCACGGGTTTCAATCCACGCTCTCGTACGGAGAGCGACGGTCGTATCGGGTTGCGTTGACCGTCAAACGCGACGGTTTCAATCCACGCTCTCGTACGGAGAGCGACCCGTACGCGAGCGCCTCCCGGGCCGGCGGGGCTGGTTTCAATCCACGCTCTCGTACGGAGAGCGACCGCGCTGGAAGCCTCGGCCTTCAGGCCGGGGAGGTTTCAATCCACGCTCTCGTACGGAGAGCGACCCTCGGCTGTGATCAGGCCCTTGAGCACATCCGGTTTCAATCCACGCTCTCGTACGGAGAGCGACCTGCCCGAGCGTCTTGCCCTGCGCGATCATCGCCTGTTTCAATCCACGCTCTCGTACGGAGAGCGACCATCCGCGACATCGGCACGCCTGTCGAGGCAAGTGTTTCAATCCACGCTCTCGTACGGAGAGCGACCGGGATGATTGTCGGTCCCCGCGATATCTTGGCGGTTTCAATCCACGCTCTCGTACGGAGAGCGACAGCTGCGTGTCAGTATCGCTGCACATTCTTCGATGTTTCAATCCACGCTCTCGTACGGAGAGCGACGATTCGTCATGGTTTTCGACCCCATTAACGGCCAGGTTTCAATCCACGCTCTCGTACGGAGAGCGACGGTCAGGTTGTCGTGACCATGACGTTCAAGGCCGCGTTTCAATCCACGCTCTCGTACGGAGAGCGACACCCTTTATGCTATCATCTTGTTCGGTCTTATAAAAACGGAACATTTGCGCGAAATGCATGGCGGTTAGTCCCCTGGCGAGACGGGCGAGCGCGTTCATATCAGTAAAGCATTGATCGCAAAAAGTATTCCGGCCGCGCGAACCGACCCGGTCCGGCGTGATCGCTTGTGGTTCGCGCGCACTTCAGAACAGCAGCGGCCCGTCCAGGTCCAGAACGGGCTTGGCCCCGACATGCTCGATCCGCTGCCTGCCCTTCGCCCCAAGCTGATAGAAGCGCAGGCTGTCCTTCGCCGTATCGGCCTCCGCAATCAGGCGGGCACGCAGTTCCGCCCAGCGTGCCGGGTCGACATCGCATTCGAAGACGGAATGCTGCACGCGCTGCCCGAAATCGAGACAGGCGCGCGCCACCCGCCGCAACCGACGCCGGCCTGCTGCATCTTCGGTATTTACGTCATAGGTGATCAGGACAAGCATCGGTCATTTCCAGATGAAGGCGGGGTATCCGTCCAGTTCCCCTCGCAAATGCCGCGCCAGCAGCAGGGACTGAAGATGGGCGACCAGCCCGAATGTCACCGATTCCTCCAGGAAAGGATGGCGGATTTCGTCCTTCTTGCGATCTTGCCACGCGACCAGGACCGCCTTGCGCGCGTCCTCGGTCATCAGGACCGCGCCGCCGTCGCTGACGGTAAAATCATCCGCGGCGACCTGTCGCCGGTTGATCAGGCTCAGCGCCAGTCGGTCGGCCAGGACCGGCCGCAATTCCTCCATAAGGTCCAAGGCCAGGCTGCTGCGCCCCGGCCGGTCCGCATGTAGAAACCCGACCTGTGGGTCGAGCCCGACGCTTTCCAGCGCCGACCGGCAATCATGGCCCAGAACGGCATAAAGGAAAGACAGAAGGGCGTTGACCCGATCCAGCGGCGGTCGGCGGGTGCGGCCGGCGAAGACGAACGCGCTGTCCTCGACACGGATCAATTGATTGAATGCGCCGAAATAGACCTGGGCGGCTTCGCCCTCGATCCCGCGTGCCGTATCGATATCCGGCGCCTGTGCGACACGCCGGACGACGTTGGTCAGGCGCTGTTCGGCATCCTGCAACTGCGCTTGCGCATCAGGCGCCAAGGCTGCCCCGTGGTCGCGCAACGCTCGGCGCAGGACCGTCCGCTGGTTGGCCGCTTTGGCGGCAATGATATTGCGCACGATGGCCAGGGCACGTGCGCTGTCATCGGCAGCACGGTACTGCGTGCGACGCAGCAGCACGTTGCCGCTGCGCGCTCCCTCGGCGCGCGCCAGAAAACGGCCCTGCGGCGAAAGCCATGACAGGGTGATGTTCGCTTCGGCGCACGCGCCCATCAGGGCGGGCGACGCCCCGGCATGTCCGAAACAGATGATGCCGTCCAGCAGATGCAGCGGCGCACGGCCGCGCTCTCGGCCTTCCACCTCCACGACGACATTGGCGCCGTCCTTGCGCAGCCAGGCATTCTCGGTCGTGACGTAAATGGTATTGAGATGGCGGCGCACGGATGCTTATCCTTCCTCGTCCAGGCGCGATGCCAGCCAGCGTGCGATCGCGGGTGGCCGCTCCAGCCGGCGCGGCTGGCACGCATGCACCAGCGAACATTTCTTGCAGGCCGGCCGATATTCGGGACGCGGCGTTTCCTGCCCGGCGATCATCGCCCGCACGTCCCGCGCCACGCAGGCAGTCAGACGGCGCAATGCGTCGTCGAAGACCACGATGGTGCGGCGGCGCGGCTGGCCATAGAACAGCGCGCCTTCGGGCACCGGCCGTCCGAACATATCCTCCAGGCACAGCGCCTGTGCGCAAAGCTGGACCTCGTCGGCACGATGGGTCTTGGGGCGTCCGCGCTTGTATTCGACAGGATAGGGGATCGCATCGGTGCCCTTGCCGTGGAACTCCACCGCGTCGGCCTTGCCGAACACGCCCAGCGCCAACGAACGGATGACCAGCGACCGGACGGTGCGCACGTCCCGCCGCCGGTCGGGCCGCCCATCATCCACACGCTCGTGCAGGATGCGCCCTTCGGCGGTCGCACCATCCTCGGCCCAGATCCGTTCGACATGAATCAACGCACATTGCCGGGGGCAGAACAGATAATGCTGCAAGGCCGAGAGCGGGATGAGCGCATCCTCGGCCGCGCCATCCGGTGGCGGGCGCATCCGCATCCTACCGTTCGATGATCTCGACCCCGTCGGGTGCGCCGTCATGGTTGACGACGATTTCGTAATCGTCCCACGACCGGGCGGGCGGCCAGTTGTCGATGGCAGGGCTGCCGACCGGATGCGTGGCGCCCTGATGGGCGCGCAGCACCGTCACTCGATCGAACAGATCCTGCGCCCGCGCATTGCCCAGGGCGGAGGCATGGCGGAAAATGACCAGCTTGCGCGCCGACATTTCACCCCGCGCGGCCGATCGGTCATGATCGAACATGCCCAGCAGCGCATCCCACAGCAAGTCCAGGTCGCTGTCGGAAAAACCGGTTCCCTTGACAGGATGGGACGCGAGCGGTGCCGAGACATAGCCATGCATGCGATACAGTCCGTACGGCACGATATGCTTGCGCCCCATCGTGCGGCCGCCCTTGCTTTCCGCATCACTCTCGGTCGTGGCGGCCAGCCGGGTGATGGAGATCTCCAGCGGCAGGACCGGTTCGACCGACCGCGCGAAGGAAAACTGCACCGGCCCGCGCACCTGCCCCGCATTCACGCCGGTCGTCATCACAGCACCGAAGGTCCGGATATCCCAGAAATTGGCGCACATCCAGCGCGTCAGCCCACGGGATTTCGCTTCATCCTTAGGCAGTTTATTGAAATCGCTGGTGGCCTCGGGCATGACGGCCGACCAGGCGCGCTTGTGCTGGTTGTTCAGCGTCGCGCCCTCGCTCATATAGATCTCGAAGCCCTGCATGTCCGGGCGCGCCAGCGTGATGTAATTGCGCACCTTGCGCTTCAGCGCGACATCCGACACCAGGCCCTGATTGGTTTCCGGGTCCAGTCGCGGCATGTTGCCGGCATCCGGGTCGCCGTTAGGATTGCCGTTGCTGACGTCGAAGAACAGGATGAATTCGTGGCGGTTCTGCATCGTTATGGTCTCACTCTTCGGTTTCTGCAGTATCGGCGGCGTCCGGCGCATCCTGGTCCGCCACGGCGCCGGCGGGGCCGCCGATCCGCTCCCGACGCTGGTGGTAATAGCCGATGGCGAATTCGGCCTGGTGTTCCAGCGGCAGCGATCGCGGCAGCGACAGCGGCCCGGCCGGGATGATCCGGCCGAAGATCTCTTCCAATTCCTTCTCGATCACCGCCGCCCAGCCGGGTTTCTTCTTGCGGACATTGGCCAGGTGATTCTGTCCGTTTCTAATGATAACGGCAAAGATTCCAGCCGGCGTGGCCGAGGCTGCGCCGAAATACCGGTCGCGCATCGACGCCTTCACGCCCGGACCCAGCGCGGCGCGCTGCGCGAGTTCGTAGACGGCGAACAGCCGTCCCAGTTGGTACCCGATATTGGGATAGTCACGGTCGAGACTCACGGGAATGTCTCCTTTGTCTGAACGGTTCGCGCCGCGCCGCGCGCGCCGCAATACGGCGCGCAGCACGGCGGCGTGCCAGCCGGTCGCCGGGT
>NZ_JABXXP010000130.1 GCF_013376155.1 Nguyenibacter vanlangensis | reverse complement strand
CCTTCCCCCTGGGCGCTCGCCCGGGACAACGCGTCCGCCCGCGCCTCGGCGGCCGCCAGGCGGCTCTGCGCCTGGGTCAGGCTGACCGCGGTCTCGGACATCTGCCGATCGATCAGCGGGCCGGTATCCGACCCGTTGCCCGTATTGGACAGATGATGCGCGGCGTTGAAGCTGCTGGCCTTGGTCGAGGCCTCCAGCCAGCGTTCGCGCAATTGCGCCGTGCGGGCATCGATCCAGGCCGCCGTGCGGTTGATGTCGCCGCGCTGGCGGTCCAGGGCCTGAAGCTGGTACTGCGTCACGAAGCTGTTGGCCAGGTCGGCGGCGCGCTGCCCGTCATTGTCCTTGATGCTGATGTTGATGATGCGCGAATGCGGCTCGGGCTCCACGGTCACCGACGCCAGCAGACGGTCGATCTTCGCCTGCCGCTCCGCCTCGGGATTGCTGGCGGCGGCCTTGGGGCACAGCAGATGGACATGGGCGCACAACGCGGCGCGCAGGTTGAATCCCGCCGGCGCCGGCGGCGGCGGCAGGGCCCGCAGCACCGCCGCGGCGACATCGCGCGATTGCAGCAGCCCGGCTTGCGTGGCCAGTTCGTCATCCTGCAGCCGGTCGGCGGGCTGGGCATTCTGAAGATTGACCGGATCGACGCTGGTCGATGAGACGACGACCGTCGCGGTGGCCATATAGGAGCGTTTGAGCATCATCGTCACGCCGCTCCCCACGACGAACGTGCCGACGCCCACGGCCAGGAACAGCCGGCGATAGCGCCGCACAAGCTGCAATCCGTGCAGGATGACCGCCCGTCCGTCTCTCTGGGGCGCCGCCGGCATATGCTCGGCCATGCTGAAATCAGCCATATCCGGGACCGAAAGTCCGTTCGGCCAGGCATCGGTCCTGTTGTTCATTGCGATCTGCTCCGTTCGGGGGCGAATTTCCAGCGAAGAACGTGAAATCCAAAGACGGGAAGGCCGATCAGATAGCGGCGCCACAGACGGCGCGGCTCCCGCGACAGCCGGACCGCCCATTCAAGGCCCATGTTCGCGACCCAGCGCGGCGGCCGGTGGACGCGCCCCGCGGCATGATCGACCAGCGCCCCGGCCGTGATCGCGATCGTCGGCGCGATGCGGTGCCAATGGTCGTGCAGCCAGCGTTCCTGGCGCGGCATGCCCATGTTCACCAGCAGCAGGTTGGGCCGCGTCTCGTTGATCTGCCGGATGATCGCCTCCGAATCCGCCGAACCCGCGCGCACGTCGAAGAAACCATGATGCACCCCGGCGGTCCGCACGCCATAGCGCCGTTCATAGGCCCGCGCCGCCTCCTCGGCGACCGCCTGCTCCCCGCCCAGCCAGAACAGGGACGCATCCCCGCCCAGTTGTTCCAGCACCGGCCCGATCCATTCCGGCGGCGTCGTGCGGTGCAGCCGCCGTCCGGTCAGGAATAGCGAGGCAAGCTGCACCCCGGCCCCGTCGCAGAAGGTGACGTCCGCCTCCGCGAACAGCGCGCGCAGCCAGTGTTCATGTTGCGACAGGACCATGCAATGCGCGTTCGCGTTCACCACCAGCATCTTGGCATGCGCGCGCGCCGCCCGGACCACCAGTTCCGCCAGGTCCTGGCGCGGTATGTCCATCAGGCGCAATCCCATGATGTCCAGCGCGTCGAACGGCACCGCATCGAGGGCAGGCGAGGGCGCGAAGGCGGCCGGGCCCATCGAATCCGGGCCCGCCGAATCCGGGTTCATCGAATCCGGGACTCCCATATCCGGGGAAAGAGCTTCAGAAGGCATGTCGGCTGAAAACCTCTCGAAGCACGGTCAGCGCCATGATCTTGATGTCGAAGCGCAGCGACCATTTCTGGATATATTCCAAATCGTACGTGACGCGGCGGCGCAGATCGTCGATCGTCACCAGCTCGCCGCGCGCGCCGTTGACCTGCGCCCAGCCGGTAATGCCCGGCTTCACCTGATGCCGGATGACATATTCCGCCAGCGCATCGTCCAGCAGCATGCCGCCCGCACGCGTGTGCGGCGCATGCGGGCGCGGGCCGACCAGCGACATTTCCCCCCGCAGGACGTTCAGCAATTGCGGCAGTTCATCGATGCTCAGCTTGCGCAGCCACCGCCCGACCGGCGTCACGCGGGGGTCGTCCCGCGACGTCTGCCTGGCGGCCATCATGTCCGACATGTTGGTATACATGCTGCGGAATTTGTACACCATGAAGGTGCGGTTGTTGAAACCCAGGCGCGGCTGCTTGAAGAAGACCGGACCCGGAGACGTCGCCTTGATCGCGATCGCGACGATCGCCAGCACCGGCGCCAGGATCACCAGCGCGATCGCGCCCAGGACCATGTCCAGCATCGTCTTCTTGACGGCCTGCCAGTCCGACAGCGGACGGCGCTGCAGCACCAGCAGGGCGAAGGGACCCAGTTGCTCGATCGGCAGCACCACGTCGATGCCGTGCACCACGTTCGGCAGCACATAGACGTCGGACAGCACGCTTCTCAGCCGCCAGCTGATTTCGGCGACATGGTCGTGCGGGTCATAGTGCGAGGGGATGGCCAGGATGATGGCATGCAGCGGCGTCTCCCGGCTGCGCACGATCAGATCTTCCAGGGTGCCGTCCACGGCATTCGGGTTCAGCGCCGTGTCGTGGTCGTCGAATACGCCGATCATCCGATAGGTCGGGCCGGCCTCCCCGGCGATGCGCGCGGCGAACTTGATCGCCGTCTCGTCGCTGCCGACGATCGCGACGTTCCGCGCCAATTGTCCCGAGATCGCGCTGCTTCCCAGCAGGGCGATCTCCGTCCCGCGAACCGCGCCCAGGGCGAGCGCCGAGCAGAACAGCCACACCGCGGCCAGTTCCGCGGACGGGGCGATCGGATGGCGCAGCATGGACAGCACCACCGCATGCAGCAGCGCGCCGATCAGCAGCGGCGGCGCCAGATAGCGCAGTTGCGCCGAAGCCTGCAGCAATGTCGGCACGTAAATCAGCGAGCGCTTCTTCGGCGCCATCAGAAAACCCAGGACCGACATCAGGTTCGCGACCGACTGGGACATGACCCAATGCTGGTGGACGACCTCCGGGCCGACATAGGCCGTCAGAAGCGTCGCACCCATCACGGTCAGGCCGTCTATGCTGGTTATCATCCCGCTCAGCACAGGATGATAATAAGGATAGACGCCGGATTCCGCCGGTTTCGTTACGGATTCAACCTGCCGGAGCGGGTCGTCCGGAAAGTCGATCGTGCTCTGCAACGAGCTATAGGACTCACTCATGTGAAGACCTCCAACGGATACACATGCGTCTCCGACGGTTCCAACTGCGAATCATGGAATCCGATAAAGGATTTTTTATCAAAGTCCGTGAACATCCAATGAAAACACGCAATTATGAAACGTGATCTCTCCGGATCGGTTCAATTCTTTCGATCGGGTCGATCGAATTTCGTCCCAGCCGGTCTTCTCTCTGGAAAAATCCGGAAACCCACCCGTCTCCGTAACCCGAAGGCCGCCTTGCATGACGCGACGCGGCTCGCGAAATCTCCGCCACCCATCATGGCGGAGACCATATCCCGAGACATGAGAAACGAAATCGCCATCTCCCAGATTAAAGATTTGGACACGATCTTGTCGAGTCTATTTGTGACATGTTCCTCATGTTCCGGACCGCAACAGCCGCCCGATCGCGCATGGTCCGAAAGGGCGGCGCAGACACATATCCGTGGCACCGCCGCATCCCGGCGTCAGGGACGACCGATCGATTCGTATTGAAAGCCGTGCTCGCGCATGGTTTTCGGATCCCAGATATTACGCAGGTCGACGACAACCTTGCCCCGCATCAGTTCGCCCAGCCGGCTGGGCGACAAGGCCCTGAACTCGTTCCATTCCGTCAACACCACCAGCGCATCGGCCTGGGCGGCCGCATCCAGTGCGTCGCGGCAATATTGCACGCCATCCGGCAGGAGGGGGCGCGCGCTTTCCATGCCCGCCGGATCGAACGCGCGCAGCCTGGCCCCCGCCTCGCTCAGCCGGTGCAGGATGGGAATGGACGAGGCCTCGCGCATGTCGTCGGTCTCGGGCTTGAACGTCAGCCCCAGGACACCGATCGTCAGGTTGGACACCGATCCGCCGCAGGCCGCGATGATCCGCTCCGCCATCCTGGCCTTGCGCGCATCGTTGATGCTGACGGTCGTCTCGATCAGGCGCATCGGAGAATCCGCGTCGCGGGCGATATGGACCAGCGCCAGCGTATCCTTGGGAAAGCACGATCCGCCGAAGCCCGGGCCCGGATGCAGGAATTTCCGGCCGATACGGTTGTCCAGCCCGATTCCCCGGGCAATGTCGTGGACCTCGGCTCCGACCTTTTCGCACAGATCGGCGATCTCGTTGATGAACGTGACCTTCATCGCCAGAAAGGAATTCGCGGCGTATTTGGCCAGTTCCGCGGTTTCCAGGCCCGTGAACAGGATCGGCGCCTCGATCAGGTAAAGCGGCCGGTACAGCCGGCGCATGATCTCCATCGCCCGCTCCGACCCTCCGGGCTTGGTCGTGTCGGTGCCGATGATGACGCGATCCGGCCGCATGAAATCCCCGATCGCGTTGCCCTCCCGCAGGAATTCCGGATTCGACGCCACGTCGAAATCCAGGTCGGGCCGCACGCGGCGGATCAACTCGGCGACCTGGCGCCCGGTGCCGACCGGCACGGTCGATTTCGTCACCACCACGGCGTAATTCTTCATGCTCTTGGCGATCTGTTCCGCCGCGGCGAAGACATAGCGCAGGTCGGCATGGCCGTCGCCGCGCCGGGTCGGCGTGCCCACGGCGATGAAGATCGCCTCGGCCCCCTGTATGCCCGTCTCGATATCCTCGCTGAAGGTCAGGCGCCCGGCCGCCACATTGTCGGCCACCAGCTTGTCCAGCCCGGGCTCATAGATCGGGATCCGCCCCTCGCGCAGCGCACTCAGCCGTCCCGGATCGGCCTCGACGATGGTCACGTTCGTGCCGAACTCGGCGAAGCAGGCGCCGGACACCAGCCCGACATAACCGCCACCGATCATCGCAATCTGCATGGTTCACTCCTCAGCTTTGTGGTGCGGGCCCGCATGTGGTCCCGCATGGGCCGGCAATGTCATTCCGCTCACGCCGAGCGCCGCCGCGCCACCCGGCGCTGCATCGCCCGTCCGATCTGCCGCCCCACGCGCGGAACGAAAGAAGGGCGATGCAGGGCCCTCGTAAGAAGCGCGGCCAGGGCGCCCTTGCGGATGGCCTGTGAAAAGAAATGCGCATCGTCGAGCCGCAGCAATCCTTCGGCTCGCTTGCGCAACAGCGCGTCAAGGCCGGGTTGCGCCTTGATCGCCGGATGACTCGTCAGTTCCAGCGCCGACTGCGCCAGCGCGGCATAGGCGATCGTCGTCCGCGTCATGGTCGATTCCCGCCGGCTGACGGCGCCCTCCCGCTGCGTGTAGAGGTAATGCGCGGTATCCAGGATCCTGAACCGCGCCCCCTCCAGCAGAAGATGCATCATGAAGGTGAAATCCTCCCCATGACGCTGCCCGACCGGATAGCGCAGCCCCGTCTTCATCAGGAACGCGCGCCGGATGACCGGCTTCAGCAATCCCCAGTCGGGGCCGCGCCCGTCGGCCAGGTTATGCGCAAGATAATCGGCCGGCGTGACCGTCCGGTCCTGCGCGTGCGCGGCGCCGATGGCCCGTCCGGTCACCATCCCGGCGCCCGCGTCGTAATAGAGCAGGTCATCCGCCAGGATATCGCTGTCCGGGTCGGCCGCCGCCGTGCGCGCCATCGCCTCCAGCCGGTCGGGCGCATAGGCGTCGTCCGCGTCCAGGATCGCGATCCAGTCCCCCGTGGCCTGCGCAATGCCCAGGTTGCGCGCGGCGGCCGGTCCGCCGTTCACCGCCGTCCGCATCGGGCGGATGGACGGATGACGCTGCGCCAGCGTCGCCACGACCTGGGCCGTCGCATCGGTCGAGCAATCATCGACGACCAGGATCTCCGCGGCCGGCAGACTCTGCTCCAGGACCGACCCGATCGCCCGCTCGACGAAGGACACGGCGTTATAGACCGGGATGATGACGGAAACGCTGAAGCTGTCGGTCATGCGTGCACCCGGGCCAGGCGGTCGTACAGATCCTCCAATGCGTGGGTGCATATGCGGATATCGTGATTTTTCTGCACGAAGCGCCGGCCGGCCGCACCCATCCGGTCCGCCAGCGCGTCGTCCGTCAGAACGTCCAGCAGCCGGTCCCGCAGCGTCGCGACGTCGCCCTCGGCGAAGGCGAAGCCCGTTTCCCCGTCCGCGATCCCCTCCGTGACGCCGCCTCGG
>NZ_JABXXP010000129.1 GCF_013376155.1 Nguyenibacter vanlangensis | reverse complement strand
ATCGGTTCGGGCCGGGCGTGCATGGAAGGCGCGATCGCCGGGTCATGTCCCGTCGCCGGCACCGGCCCAGCGCTGGCGCGACGAAAACGTCCCGGCCCGCGCCGCAGCAAGCTGGCCGCTCTCGCGAACAGGGTGATTTTATCACCCCCCGAAGTGGTCGCGGTAATCGCCCGGTGTTGTCGACAGACAACGAAGAAAACCACGCCGAAGGGTTTCCTCTGAACCGAATCCGCACCGTTCGGCGATGCGCTTGATGGGGAGGGCGGTTTCGGCCAGCAGGCGACAGGCAGCCTCCACGCGCAATTCCTCGACAGCCCGCAATGGTGTCCGGCCCGTGGCCCGGACATAGTGTCGGCTGAAACTGCGTTCGCTCATGCCTGCCTGTTCAGCCAGACGTGATAATGTCAGGTCGCTGGCGAGATTCGTCGCCATCCAGCTATGCAGAGTATCGAACCTGCCTCCGTCCATCTGCAGGGCGAGCAGCGTGCTGAACTGGGCCTGACCGCCAGGACGTTTGAGAAACACGACCAGATCTCGTGCCACCGCCAGCGCGACATCGCGTCCAAGGTCGGATTCCACCTGAGCCAGGGCTAGATCGATCCCGGCCGTAACGCCGGCCGACGTCCATATCGTGCCGTCCCGAATGAAAATCGGATCGGGCTCGACGCTTATGGCGGGAAAGCGCTGGGCCAGTTCGGCGCAGCGCGACCAATGCGTGACGGCACGCCTGTTGTCGAGCAATCCTGCCTCCGCCAATAGAAAGGCGCCCGTGCAGATCGAGGCCACGCGCCGGGCCGCTTGTGCGCGATTGCGCAGCCAGTTCACCAGAAAGGGGTTGGCGGCGGCCTCATTCACACCGATCCCGCCTGCGACCAGGAGTGTGTCGACGGGCAGGGTCATGGGCGGCAACGGTTGCGCCACCAACCCCAGTCCGGAGGAACTGGTCACGACCGATTGCGCCGCGATCATGACCGGGGCGTAAAAAGCGGCCGCACGGCCGGAATGTCTGACGGCGATATTCGCGGATCCAAAGACCTGAAGCGGACCGGTGACGTCGAGCAGTTGCACGTTCGGAAAGGCCAGGATCTCGACACGGCGAGGGTGGTCTATGACGGCCAAGTTTGGCGGAAAATGAGGATCATCTGGTATGGCCGCCGGATCCTGCACCGGTAGAGTGATTTCATTCAACCATAGAAAGACATGATCACCATGGCGCTGCGTATTGGATTGATGCTGTTTCCACGGGTACAGCAACTGGATCTGACCGGACCCTATGAAGTTTTTGCCATGCTTCCGGATTGCCAAGTCGATCTGGTGGCACGAACCATGCAGCCGGTGGCGACCGCAACCGGGCTGACCCTGATGCCGACGACAACATTTGAGACGTGTGGCGCCTATGACGTCCTGTGCGTGCCGGGCGGGGTGGGAATTACACCGCTGCTGAAAGATGGGGATGCCTTGGATTTCGTGCGACGACAGGCTGGGACGGCACGCTATGTCACGTCCGTCTGCACCGGTGCGCTATTGCTGGGCGCTGCGGGATTACTGCGCGGGCGGCGCGCCACGACGCATTGGAATGCACTGGATCTGCTGCCGCTCTATGGAGCCGAGGCCGTTCGTGAACGGGTCGTGCAGGACGGGAACCTGATTACGGGAGGCGGGTTACGGCGGGGATCGATTTCGCGCTGACGCTGGCGGGAGAAATTTTCGGACATGAGGCCGCGCAGGCCGTTCAGTTGCAGTTGGAATATGCCCCGGCTCCCCCGTACAATGCCGGGACGCCGGACGGTGCGCCCCTGACGGTGGTGGCGAAGGTTCGTGCGCGACTGGAGGGGGTACGGGCGGAACGAGAAGATATCGTGCGACGGAGCGCGGCTGACAGTTGTTGAATAGATATTGTTCATTACATCTTTGCATATGAGGTGTTTACCGCTCTCGCCAACATCAAGAACGCCAGAAGGTCCGCAACGGCCAGACAAGCCACCCCGATTGTCGACGCAGCAAGTTGCGTCACCGGAAAGCAGGATATCGAGAGCGAACCCGACAATTGGATGACCAGATATGCACTCTCACCCGTTGGGCGGGATGAATGCCCAAGCGGCCGGCCTGCCGGACCAAAAGAATGGTCTCGCAACAGAAACGGCCACACTCGACCTCCGGAACGAACACCGACCGGCCCCGACATCTGAAAGCCGGACGGCGTTCGAACTGGGCCATGGGCAAAGGGTCAGAACGCCAGGGACAGCGTCCCGGTTACGTTGAAGCGCGGATAGAGGTAATAGGTCGGCGAACCACTGGCGGCAATCATGCTGCCACGAACGCCGCGGGTAGCGATGGCATTATTGTTCAGCCCGTTGACGCCCGTGCGAACGAACCCGCCGCCCAGATTGTTGAAGTTCAGCCGGAACGTCGGCGCCTTGACGAACCCGAAGGACGGGAAGTGATAACCGATCGCCAGCGAGTCCGTGACGAAACCCGGCATCTTCTCGTCATTCATGAAGGTCGCGTACTGAGAGGACGTGTAATGAACGCCGACATTCCCGAAGAATTTTCCATCGTCATAGGTCAGCCCGAAATTCGCCAGTACGTGCGGCGCCTGGACCGCCGTCTTGCCCTTGGTGGGCAGGTAGTCGGCAATCGTCTGGCCGTTCGCGAGCACCCCTGTCGCCGGCAAATTGGAATCCATGGTCGCGTCAAGATATTCGACCGACGCATAGGGGCTCCAGTGATGGAACGGATGCCCCGCAATCATCGCATCGAAGCCGCGCGCCGTCTGGTTGCCAGCGTTGATCGTGGAGCCGATGGACTGGTTGTTCACATAGACGTTTGTCGAAACCAGGCGATCGGTGATCGCATAGTTGAAGAATTCCAGGTCGGTCATGAAATAACGGTTATCGTAGCGCCAGCCCAGCTCTTCCTTGATGGAATATTGCGGCTTCGCGTTATAGGGATTCCCGATATATTTGCCGGTTTGCGCATCGAAGACCTGTGACAGCGATCCTGGATCCGGCATGCGATAATCGCCTTCGGCGTTCACATAGATCTGGTTATGCGTGTCGATCTGATAGCCGAGGGAAAGCTGCGGCAGCGGCACGACGAAATTGCTCTGGACCATCGGCGCCGTGGACGCGAAATTCTGGCTCCAGCGGTTGATCATCGAGACCTTGAAGCCCGCAGTCACCACAAGCTTCTTGTTGAAGAATTTGGACGTATCCTGAAGGAACAGGGAATGATTCTTCCATCCGGAATCACCCTGGTAAGGCATATACCGGGAGCCGTCCTGAAAGAGCCCGGTGGACGCCGCATACGGGAACGGCTGCTGCCCGGTCGCGGACAGGACCGAATAGCGATTGACGACCTGGTTGTCCTGATAGTCGAACCAGTATCCGAGTTCGATGTGATGCTGCTTGCCGATATCGTAGTTGAGCTTGGCGACGGCCCCCGCATGCGGACGGAAGACGCTGTAATAGGACGCAGCCGGCACATGGCCGCTCAGGGCATTCCCATCCGCCCCCAGCGTCACGGGCGTGACGTCGGCGTTAAACAACGTGCCGTTATAGGTGTAGCCGCCGTTATAGACGTAATAGGGCTTGAAATCGAACGAGAAATTATATGGCAGATGCAGGTGGACCGGCGTCGTGATGAAGACCTGGTCCCACATATTTCCATCAAGGCCGCCGTACGTCGAAGGATTCGACGGATCGTAGGTCGCCTGGTAGTTGTAGGTTCCAAGCCCGTGCTTCTTGTTGAAGAACTGGCTGGCCGTCGGGTAGAGAGGCGCCGCGGTGAACTGATGATTCCAGGAGACGAAAACGTTGACGGAGGACCCGTCATCGAAATCCTTCACCGCGCCGAAATCGAGATGACGCCGCTCGTTCGTCCAGGGACCGGTCCAGTTCCGGGCATGCTCATGCGAGAACGAGAAATAGCCACGAATACCGCTATTGCCGATGTCACCGCTTTCGACGCGCATGAATTCACGCGACAGATTGTTCGTACCGTACGAAAAATCCATCAGGCCACCGAACTTATGTCCGGGCGTATAGGTCTGCGCATCCATGACGCCGACCGCGGCAGACGTTACGGGCAGTTCGATCGCGGCCGACCCCGGGGTCACCGTAACATGATCCAGATCTTCGGAATCGACATTCTGGTTCAGATAATAAGCGGTTGCGACGGGAACACCGTTGAGCAGGATGCCCATGTCGGAATCGGTCAGGCTGCGGCTGTTGATCTGTCCACCCAGAATACCCGAGGAATCAACGGTCGAGACACTGATGCTCGGCAGATTCTTGACAAGGTCCAGTGCCGTATTCGTCGGACTCTGCATTTCGATATACTGCTTGGTCACGGTCTGCACCGAATGCGGTGCGGTTTCGTGACGCATCATGCCGCCGCCGCCGGAATGGAAGGCGGAAACACTGATTTCTTCCCCGGGCTTGGGCGCCGGCGCCGAGGGTGCGTTCTTATGCGCACTTATCGCAGCAGATCGCCGCGCCTGAGGCGCGTCCGCCTGCGACGCCACAGGCAACATAACGGCACAACCTCCCAGCATTGTTGCCGCGAGCAAGCACACACGAAATCTCTGATCCACCACTCTATCCCCCGTATTTCAAGATTTCAGAGCGCAGCCCAGTGATGCGCCCCGCATGCAAGAAGCTGCCCCGACCACCCCCCGGTCGATCGGTAGCAGTGCCCCTGGGGGGTTATCGCATCCGACGCGATTGCGACTTTTCCCAGTGCTTGCACCATTGGATCACCAGCGCGACAAAGAATCGTCACACGGTGCGGGATCGAAATATGCTGACGTGGAGATGAATTTAGAAGCAGAAAAAACTCAGCGAACCGTTGCGTTAAATGCTACGCCCCTTGCGTTTCCGCCGCGCCCGGATTCGCCTAAGACGTCGCGACAGAGTGTTGCAACGATCTGTCGCAAAGGACGCCCGGAAGGGATTATCCCCCGAGCGATGATCGACGCGGGATGAATCGAATGGATCAAGTCGAACAGCATTCCACTACCAACGCCTGGTTGAACCGGACCTTTCGTTTGCCGGCACGCCGCACGGCGGCAATTTTCCCGAACCCATCCCCACGGCATTCATTTCGCCATCCGCGCGCCCTCATCGCGCGCATCGGTATGGCGAGGCGGCCTGGCTGCCCCCTTGCATCAGGCCTTGCATTCGGGTCATTGTCGGGTCGTTCGACCCGGATGGTTGATCGGCGTTCGGTGCGGGCGGATATCAAACAAAACGAGGTCAAGGGGCCGACGGCCCCTTGCAAGTTCAGGTAGAGCCCGAATACCCCCGTCAGAACGGCGCCAATGGGACATGATCGCGATAGCGCTCCCAATGATCGAGGATTTCCGCGACCACCGGCGCGCCGGCCCGTTCATTGTTGTCGAACGCGACCGCCTGGCCCGGCCCCTCGTCCCCCATGGATTGGGTTACGTCGGTCCCCGGTGGCGGCATGGAGAAATTGGAGCCCGATCGCAGCACCATAATCCGGTTCGCATCCACGAAGCCCAGTGAGGCCAGGGTACGCATTTCACCCTGACGGGTCTGGCTTTCCTCGTTCGTCATCACGAACAGGCCCTGTCCCTTCGTCCAGAGCTTCACCCAGTTCTCGGCCCAGCGATTGCGCGGCGCGCCATGCCAGTAGCGTTTCGCCCCCAGCGTCTCGCCCATCAGGACGGATGGCGGCTTCTGCGCCGCCGGGAAGCCCACCCAAGCCTTGCGACGTACCGCGACCTCCGGATCGTCGCTCAGCACGACGGTGCGGCTGATCCGATAGGCCCAGCGTGCCAGCCCCTGGTTCAGCGGATAGGCCTTGCTCAGTTCCGCAACATCGTTCACCGACCCGTAATGATTGGGATTCGCGGGCAACGTGTCGGGGCGCGAGGCGCCTATCGCATACAGCCCATAGGGCCAGTCCTTCGGGATCGTGCGGTCGTCGATCTCACGCAGCGCGTCGCCGTCGACCACCCAGCGCGCCCAGGCGACACTGCCGACTGAGGCGACATTCGGATCGACGCCCGAAATCCCGGTGAACAGCCAATAGGTGTGATGAAAGTCGAAGCGTGGATCGAGAACGAATGCCACAAGGTCCGTCACCCCATGGCGCAGGACGACTCCATACAGTCCCGCCTTGTTGCGTCGAACGACATCTGGCGCACCCCGAACCGATACCTTCTCGTCAAGGTGTTCCCGCTCCACCCAATTCTGATACTCGCCCGGCGCGTCGCCGCGATCCGCGCCATTCTCCCAATTGGCAACGACAACGAACTTCACCTCCTCCGCCGCGTGCGCCGGGGCCGGGGCCGGGGCCGGGGCCGGGGCCGGGGCCGG
>NZ_JABXXP010000128.1 GCF_013376155.1 Nguyenibacter vanlangensis | reverse complement strand
CTGGTCGGCGGCGACCGCGGCCTGCTCGGCCGTCCTGCCGGTCACGGCCTCGATGCGGCGCACGCCGGCCGAGACCCCGCTTTCCGAGGTGATGCGGAACAGCCCGATATCGCCCGTGCGGTTCACATGCGTGCCGCCGCACAGTTCGATCGACCAGGCGGCGCGGCCGGGTTCGGGCGCGCCCATGAAGACGACCCGCACCTCGTCGCCGTATTTTTCGCCGAACAGCGCCATGGCGCCCAGGTTGATCGCCTCGTCCTGCGACATCGGGCGCGTGGTCACCGGGCTGTTCTCGCGGATGCGCGCGTTCACCTCGGCCTCGACCGCCGCGATCTCCTCGGGCGTCAGCGGCCGGGGCTGGCTGATGTCGAAGCGCAGGCGGTCGGGGGCGTTCAGGCTGCCCTTCTGCGTGACATGGGGGCCGAGTTGCCGCCGCAGGGCCTCATGCAGCAGGTGCGTGGCCGAATGATGGGCGCGGATCGCGCCGCGGCGTTCGTGATCGACGCTGGCCACCACGGCCTGGCCGACCCGCGCTGTGCCTTCGATGATCGTGCCGGAATGCACCAGCAGGTCGCCCAGGCGCTTCTGCGTGTCGGTGACGGCGATTCGGAGCCCCGGCGCGGTGATCAGGCCGGTATCGCCGACCTGGCCGCCGCTTTCACCGTAGAAGGGGGTCTGGTTCAGCAGGAGTTCGACCCGCGCGCCGGCGCCGGCTTCGGTCACCGGCCTGCCGTCATGGACGATCGCCTGGATCTCGGCCTCGGCCTGCTCGGTGGTGTAGCCCAGGAATTCGGTCGCGCCGAACGTGTCGCGCGCTTCGAACCACACGGTTTCGGTCGCGGTGTCGCCCGACCCCGCCCAGGCGGCGCGCGCGCGCGCGCGCTGCATCTGCATCGCGCGGTCGAAGCCTTCGACGTCCACGGCGTGGCTGGTGCCGCGCAGCGCGTCCTGCGTCAGGTCCAGCGGAAAGCCGAACGTGTCGTACAGCTTGAAGGCGACGTCGCCCGGCAGGGACTGGCCGTCGCCCAGCCGCCCGGTTTCGTCCTCCAGCAGGGCCAGGCCGCGTTCCAGCATGGCCTTGAACCGCTCTTCCTCGCCGCGCATCGTCTCGCGGATCAGCCCTTCCGCCTGGACCAGTTCGGGATAGGCGGCGCCCATCTGGCGGACCAGGGTCGGCACCAGCTTGTGGAACACCGTTTCCTTGGTGCCCATCATGTGCAGGTGCCGCATGGCGCGGCGCATGATGCGGCGCAGGACATAGCCGCGGCCGTCCTTGGACGGCAGCACCCCGTCCGCGATCAGGAACGAGGTCGAGCGCAGATGGTCGGCCACCACGCGGTGGCTGGCGCGGAACGGCCCGTCCGGATCCTGGCCCGTCGCGTCGGCCGAGGCCAGGATCAGCGCGCGCATCGTGTCCGTGTCGTAATTGTCGCGCTTGCCCTGCAGGATGGCGGCGAACCGCTCCAGCCCCATGCCGGTGTCGATCGACGGACGCGGCAGCGGCGCGCGCACGCCCGGCGGGTCCTCGAAGAACTGCATGAAGACCAGGTTCCAGATCTCGACGAACCGGTCGCCATCCTCGTCCGGCGAGCCCGGCGGGCCGCCCGGAACGTCGGGCCCGTGGTCGTAGAAGATTTCAGAGCACGGGCCGCACGGGCCGGTATCGCCCATCCGCCAGAAATTGTCGGCCGTGGCGATGCGGATGATCCGGTCGTCGGACAGGCCGGTGATCTTGCGCCACAGGCCGGCGGCTTCCTCGTCCTCGGCATAGACGGTGGCCAGCAGCCGCTCGGGCTTCAGACCGAAATCGCGGGTGATCAGCGTCCAGGCGAATTCGATCGCCTCGGCCTTGAAATAGTCGCCGAACGAGAAATTGCCCATCATCTCGAAGAATGTGTGATGGCGGGCGGTATAGCCGACATTGTCCAGGTCGTTATGCTTGCCGCCGGCGCGCACGACCTTCTGCGCCGTGGTGGCGCGGGAATAGGGACGCGTCTCCTGGCCGGTGAAGACGTTCTTGAACTGCACCATTCCGGCGTTGGTGAACAGCAGGGTCGGGTCGTTGCGCGGCACCAGCGAGGAGGACGGCACGATCTGGTGGCCGTTCGCCGCAAAGTAATCGAGAAAGGCCGCGCGAATATCGTTGGTTGTGGGCATGGCGGAAGACTGACGATCCTGAAATGACGAAGGCCGGAATGTTCTGACGTTCCTTCACCTAGCGCACGCCGTGCCCGGCAGGAAGAGCGCAGCCGCATCGGCGATGCGAATCGCCCGGCCGGGCGGGGATGCGCCTCCCCTGACGTTCAGCCCGGCTGGCCCTGTCCGGCCGGGGCGTCCGGCCGGTGCCGGAACACCACGCGCCGGCTGAGATTGAAGTTGGCGAACAGCCCGGCCAGCGACCCGGCCGCCAGGGCGAGGGCCGGAATGGTCCGGCATATGGGCATGGTCATGAACAAGGTGAAGACCATGCCGCGATTCAGGACGAAGCCCAGCGCATTGGCCAGCAGGAACCGCGCCCACTGCACCAGGACGGGATCGGCATGCGCGACGTGGCGGAATGTCCAGTGGCGGTTCAGCAGCCAGTTGAACGTCGCGGCGATGAAATAGGCCGCGATCGTCGCCCCGGTCAGGCCGATCAGCGGGCGCAGCCCGTAGACGCTGGCGGTATCCCAGCCCAGGCCCAGCGTACCGACCATTCCGAACTTCACGAACGGAACCAGCCTGGCGCGCCAGGCGGCGGTCCCGGTCGGGCCGGGCGGCGGGGCGCCGGTTTCGGAGGGGGGATCGATGGTGGCGGGCATGGCCTCGGTCATTGCGGGATGAAGGGGCGGCGGGGTGGGACGGGTTGTATCATCCGGGGATTTGTGGACAAAAAAAGGGGATGCCCGAAGGCATCCCCCTTTTCCTGGCGCCGCGGGCGGCAAGATCAGTGCAGGATGATCTCGACGCGACGGTTCTGCGGCTCGCGGGTGTTCGGGCCCGTCGGAACCAGCGGATGCGACTCGCCGTAGCCATGGATGTCGATCGCGTTGGCCGGCACGCCGTCACGGATCAGTTCAGCCTTCACGCTCTGCGCGCGACGGACGGACAGACCCATGTTGTATTTCTGACCACGCGGGCCCGGATGGGCGGCCGAGTTGTCGGTGTAGCCGTTGACCTCGATGCGGGTCGTCTGGACGTGGGTCGAAGCCTGGGCGGCCTCGGCCACGATCTCACGCGCGCGGGCGGTCAGGTCCGAGCGATCCCAGTCGAAGAACACCAGGTAGGTGCGCGCCGGGGTCGGAGCGGGCGGCACGACGACCGGAGCCGGCGGCGGCGGCGGCGGAGCCGTCTCGAACGCATAGCGCAGGCCCAGGATGAACTGATGGTTGAAGCGGTCGTCGAAGTTCGCGTTGCCCGAGTGCTTGCCCATCTGGTCCCAGGTCGTCAGCGTGTACGAACCCGAGCTGAAGGTCTGGCCGAGCATGCGATACTGCGCGGTCACCTGCAGGCCCGGAACGCCCGGGATGTCATAGGCCGCGCCGATGATGCCCTGGTAGGCGAAGCCGCCGTTCGTGCCGCCCAGGCGGCTGACGTCGCCGTTCATGTAGGCGGTGGTCGTCGGGCTGTAATGCTGCCACAGATAGCCCACGCCGACGCCGACGAACGGGGTGATGGGCACGTCGATGCCGAACTGCTTCAGGTCGATGTCATACAGGACGTTCACCAGGCCGCCATAGGACTGGTCATTGCCCGAGGTCGAGCCCGGCATGGCGGTGTAGGCGCGGTGGCTGATCTCGGAATAGTTGTAGACGCCCTCGAGTTCGACGCGCAGGCCGTTACCGAAGCCCCAGCCGAACGCACCGAAGCCGGTGAAGCCGTCCTTGTGGCGGTACTGGGATGAGCTGATCTGGCCGGGCATCGGGTCGTTGGCGAAATGACCATGCTGGTTCTGAACCAGGTTGTAGCCGCCGCCCAGGTCGACATAGGGACCGGTGATGATGGTCGCATTCGCAGCAACCGGTGCAGCCGCCATCAGCGTGGTGGCCAGTAATGCCGTGCGGAGACGCATTATTTTCGTCCTCAATATAATCATCCGTTCGAGTAACCGCCGCACCATGGGCGGTCAGCCTCAGCGTGATGCTCAACCCCCTATAGATCCTTCGGTTCCGGCTTAGGAACCCATCTGATCGGCAGAGCAGGCATTACTGTCGCGCAGCGTGTTGAAACGGCAACAGTTTATTTCGGACGGATTACGGGTTCCGAAAGGTGCCCGGGCTGCGCCGCGCGGTGCCCAGGGTTTGGAAGCGGGGTCTGGAATTTGCAAAGATCCTGTTTGGATCGGGAAAGTGTGGCGGCGGACGTTGCTCCGGCGCCACAGGGCGGGACGTATCAGTCCCCGCAGCCTTCCATAAGCAGAATGTCGTGAATAGTGTCGCGCGACACGTCGCGGCAGGTAAAGGCCTGCCCGATTCCGCGCGCCAGGACAAAGGACAGGCGTCCGTCGCGCATTTTCTTGTCGTGCTGCATGTGGGCGATCAGCCGGTCCGCCGAGAATGAGGCATTCAGGTCGGCGATGCGCGTGGGCATGCCCAGCCGTTGCAGATGCGCCATCAGGCGGTCCAGGTCCGTCTGGTGGCAGAATCCCATGCGCACCGACGTCATGAAGGCCAGCCCCAGGCCGATCGACACGGCCTCGCCATGCAGCAGGCGGCCGTCATAGCCCAGTTCGGCCTCCAGCGCATGGCCGAACGTGTGGCCCAGATTGAGCAGGGCGCGCCCGTTGGATTTCTTTTCCTCGCGCTCGTCGTCGCCGACGACGCGGGCCTTGAACAGGCAGGCCAGGCGGATCGCCTCGGCCTGGGCGCCGGCGTCGCCGGCCAGGACGGCCTGGCCGTTGGCCTCGCACCATTCGAACAGGGCGGCGTCGCCGATCAGCCCGGCCTTGACGATTTCGGCATAGCCGGCGCGCAGTTCGCGGACCGGCAGGCTGGACAGGGTCGCGGTATCGGCCAGCACGGCGATCGGCTGATGGAACGCCCCCAGCAGGTTCTTGCCGAACGGCGTGTTGATGCCGGTCTTGCCGCCGACCGAGGAATCGACCTGCGACAGCAGGGTGGTCGGGATCTGCACGAAGGGCAGGCCGCGCAGCGTGGTCGCGGCGGCGAAGCCGGCCAGGTCGCCGACCACGCCGCCGCCCAGCGCGATCACCGTGGTGCCGCGTTCGACCCCCAGCTCCAGCAGCCGGTTGGTCACGCGTTCATATTCGGCCAGGGTCTTGGACGCCTCGCCGGCGCCGATCACGATCACGTCGGTGCGGATGGGGCTCTCGGCCGGGTCGCCGGCCAAATCTCCCGTAAGACCCCCCGTAAGACCTTCCAGCAGGCGCGGCAGGTGCAGGGCGGCGACGGTTTCGTCGGTCACGATCACCACGCGCCTCTGCGGCAGGACCGGGGCCAGCAGCCTGCCGGCATGGCGCAGCAGGTCCGTGCCGATCGTCACGTCGTACTGCCAGCGATCCAGCCGCACGGGCACGATGTGCGGCGGCTTGCCCGGCGTCAGGGCGGTAATGACGGCGGCGGCGCTCTGCTCCACGCTTTCTTCTCCACAATCCACGGTGATGTCGGCCTCGGCATAGATTGGATGCCGGATGTCGATCAGGGCCGCCAGGATATCGCGCGGGTTGCCCCCGTTCAGCAACGGGCGATGAGTGCGGCCCTGGACGCGCCGCACCAGGACCGGCAGCGGGCAGCGCAGCCAGACCGAAACCCCGCGATCCCGGATGACGGCGCGCGTCGCCGGATCCATGAACGCGCCGCCCCCGGTCGCCAGGATCAGCGGCCCGCCATCGAGGATCCGCCGGATGACGCGATGCTCGCCCTTGCGGAACTCGGCCTCGCCATACCGGCGGAACAGGTCGGCGATGGAACAGCCCGCCGCGCGCTCGATCTCGACATCGGCGTCGACGAACGGCATGCCCAGCCGGGCTGCCAGGCGCCGGCCGATCGTCGTCTTGCCGGCGCCCATCAAACCGACCAGCACGATGCTGCGCGCGCCCGGGTCCGGCGCCGCGGGCGCCGCCTGCGCCCCGGTGAGCAGGTCGAGAGACAGGAACGGGGTTTCCCGCTCGTCGGCGGCGGGCGGGTCGGTGGCGGGATCGGATGCGGCGGAATCAATCGGGCGTGACATGATTCGCAACCTAACATAGAGCAAAGGCACCAAGCCATCCGGACGAGTCGCGCGGGCCGACCGTCCGGATGGCCACGTTTCGGCGTCGAGGTTCGGCTATGCAGCGCATTCTGTTGGCTTTTGCGGTTCTTGTGCTCCTGGCCGCCGGGGGCGGATTCCTGTCGCTGGGGGCCTTTCCGCCGGCCGCGCCCACGCAGCCGGTGCACAAGGACCTGTCGGCGGATCATTTCGCCCGGCCGTGACGGAGGCGGCCATGCCGCGCGCAGCGGCGGAGG
>NZ_JABXXP010000127.1 GCF_013376155.1 Nguyenibacter vanlangensis | reverse complement strand
CGGGTCGTCGCTGTGGGCCGGGGCGCGGAACGGCTGGCGCTTGCCCGCGAGATGGGGGCCGAGGCGGTGATCGACGCGGCGCATGAGGATGTCGGCGCCCGCATCCGCGCGGTGACCGGAGAGGGGGCGGACGTGGTGTTCGAACTCGTCGGCACCGAGGCCACGATGCGCATCGCCACGGCCGCATTGCGGCGCAAGGGACGATTGGTGCTGATCGGCTATACGGCCGACAGCTATACCGTCCATCCCGTCGAATTGATCGTGCGGGAACTGAAGATCATGGGATCGGTCGGTGCGACGCTGCAGGATCTGCATGATGCGGTCACGCTGTTTTCGCGCGGCCTGCTGCGCATGCCCGTCGCCCGGCGCCTGGCGCTGGAGGAATTCGCCACCGGCCTGGCACTGACCGAGAAAGGCGGGATCAGCGGCCGCATCGTGCTGATGCCGCAGATCGCGCCCTGACGGGCGATTTTCTTCATCCATCCGTGGAAAGCGTAACGGACTTCCACGCCTCGATTTCCTGCTTCAGACGTTCGATCCTGTCCGACACGAGGGCGAGCGCATCGCTGCCAAGCAGAAGTTGCGGCGGAGGGGTATCGGTTTCGATCAGACCCAGAACGGCTGCCGCGAGCTTACCGGGATCGCCCGGCTGCCTGCCGCTTCTGGCCTGCCGCGCCTCTCTGATCGGATCGAACAGCGCGTCATAGTCCGGGATCGATCGCTTCGTCCTGACCATCGAGCGTCCGGCCCAATCCGTTCGGAAGGAGCCGGGACAAAGCGCCGTCACATGGACCCCGAACGGGGCCATTTCCGCGCGCATGACCTCGGAAATACCCTGAAGGGCGAATTTGCTTCCGCAGTAATAGCCGATGCCGGGCATGGTAATCATGCCGCCCATCGAGGTCACGTTGACGATGAATCCGCGACGCCTTGCGCGAAAACGCGGCAGGAAGGCCTTTGCGACGGCAACCGCACCGAAGACATTGACGTCGAACTGGCGCCGCATCTCCTCAAATGACGATTCTTCGAGAATTCCCTCGTGACCATAGCCGGCATTGTTGATCAGAACATCGACCGGGCCATGGTCCTCCTCGGCTTGTCGGACGATATCGGCGATCCGGTCGAATTCCGTCACGTCGCACAGGACGGGCCGTACCGCCGGCAGACGCTCCGCAAGGGCAACCCGTGACCGTTCCGATCGGACGGTGCCGATGACCTTATGCCCCTGGCGGCTCGCAGCCGACGCGATCGCGAAGCCGAAGCCGGAATTCGCGCCGGTGATGAAGAAGGTTTTCGGTGACATGCTGGGCGTTCTCCTGTTGATCGCGCGAAGCTATTGACCGATAATATGCGAACAGGCGGGAATCGATCGTGAAAACTCTGAATGTCTTGCCTAATCCTATGAATACCGAGCAGGGTCCGGTGAAGCGCCGCGAACTCGTGGAACTGGCGGACCGTCTGGCACCCCGCCAGGGATACAACCCGACGCCGCTGCCCGGCGTCCGCATCCTCCGGACCGAGACGATGCTTCACGACGTTCCCGTGCTCTACAAGCCGGGCGCGGTATTCGTGTTGCAGGGCCGCAAGCGGGGCCTTCTCGAGGGCGAGATCTATCTCTACGACGAGGAGCATTATCTGGCGGTGTCGGTACCGGTCCCGTTCCGAATGGAATCCGTAGCCAGCCCGGAACGGCCGCTGCTCGCCGTCTATGTCGATTTCGACATGAAAATGGCCGCCGGGATCGTCGCACAGATGGGCGCTCCGGAAACGTCCGGCAAGGTGAAAAGCCTCCTCTCGAGCAGAATGGATCCCGCTATCGAGGATGCCGTGCTGCGGCTGCTGAATGCCTTGGATAATCCCGTCGAGCTTGCGGTTCTCGGCGCGTGCATCCTGCGCGCGTTGCATTACCGGGTACTGGTCGGCCCGCAAGGCGGCGCGATGATCGCAGGTTTGCAACAGCGCGGGCCATCGGGGAAAATCCTGGAAAGCATCGCCCGCCTGCGCGAACGCTACGCCTCCGGAATTTCGGTCGCCTCGCTGGCCGGCGAAGCCGGCATGAGCGTTCCGTCCTACCACACGCACTTCAAGGCGCTGACAGGCAGCACGCCGATACAATATGTGAAGGCGATGCGGCTGCATGAGGCACGACTGATGATCGCGCGCGGGGACAAGACGATCGCCGACGTCGCGGCGTCGGTCGGCTACGCCAGCCCCGCCCAGTTCAGCCGCGATTTCAAGCGGCACTTCCGGCGCACGGCGTCCGAGGAAGCCGAATGGGTGCGCCGACATCTCGGCACCCTCACCTGATCGCCCCTTTTTCGGGCTTGACGAGCTACCTACTAGAAGGTAGGAACGCGATATGGCGAATTCATCCACGACTTCGGACGATATCCTGACCTGCGCACGGTCCCTGATCGTCGCGGGTGGTTATAACGGTTTCAGCTATGCCGATATCGCGGAAGTGGTCGGCATCCGCAAGGCGAGCATTCATCACCATTTCCCCAGCAAGGCCGATCTGGTGCGGACATTGGTCGCACGTTATCGGGAAGACGCCAAAGCCGCGCTGGCGGAGCTCGCCCTCCAGGTCAGCGATCCGCTCGAGCAATTGCGGCGCTATGTCGGGTATTGGGAAGCCTGTATCGCGGATGCAACCGCTCCGTTCTGCGTGTGCGCGCTGCTGGCAAGCCAGCTCCCCGTCCTGCCCGAGGAGATTGCCTTGGAAGTCCGCGCGCATTTCCACGCATTGTCGAACTGGCTGGCAACCGTGATGGAGAGCGGTGCGCGCACCGGGGAAATCCGGCTGACGCGTTCGCCGCATGTCGAGGCGGACGCGTTCATGGCCACCGTTCATGGCGCGATGCTTTCGGCACGCGCCTATGGCGATCCGAAAATTTTCGGTGTCGTAATAGGCGCTCATATGGAGCGGATGATCGCGCCGCCCGACCGTGATACGAAGAAGAGACCGAGAGAAATTCTGTCCTGAGCGGGACAGAAAACGATCTCCGTAACAATTATACCTTGACTGCAAAAGCTTACCTTCCATACCTACCTACTAGTAGGTATATCGGTTCTGCAAGATGGAGACTGACATGTTTGGAATCACCCCCGTTGGCTGGATACACACGCTCGGAAGTCTGCCCGCCATTCCATTGGCCGGGTATATGTTCGTCCGTCATGGGCGGATCGTCCCGCGATCGGCGCCTGGGGTTGCCTACCTCGTGGCGATGCTGACAGGCGCGGTGACGGCATTCCTCGTGGCCAAGCAGCCGGTGAGCTACGGCTTCGGCGCCGTGACGATCCTGCTTCTGCTTGCCGGGTACGGCATTGGTCACATGCCGATTTTCGGTCGTTCAGGCCGGTATCTTGAAGCGATCTTTCTCACCATGACGGTATTTCTGCTGATGCTGCCCGCCGCGACCGAAACCTTGCGCCGCGTTCCCGACGGCCACCCCCTGGTGACCGACCCGCACGCGCCGCTTCTTGTCGGCACGCAATCCGGCCTGCTCATCTGCCTCGTCATTGGTTTGACGGTCCAAATCATCTCTTTGCGCAGACGGGCCAGGGATGTCGCCCACGCAAACCATGAAGCTGTTATCGCGGAATGACATCCGTATTTCCACGTCTCCGTCTGGGGGACGAAAAACTTAAAAGATAAACCGCCGGAATTTCCGGAGACCTCAACTCTCAAGAGAGTGGGGTTATGGATGCCTGCCGCATCGCCGCGGGTGCCGGGGCGGACATCCCGCCCCGCGTTCCCTTGACGGTCCCCTTATCGCGGCCGCCAGACGAGGTGGCCGCGATAAGCCTCGCTCATGTAGCGCCGCATCATCCGATGGCTGGTAAAGACCGAGCCGCATTTCGACACCGCGCCGGCCATCACCCGGGCCCATCCACTGCGGTCCTTGTAGAACAGCGGCAGGATCACCTGCTGCAGCTTGTCCAGCAGGGCGGCGCCATGCGCCTCGGCCGGCATGTCCGGCGTGCCGATCGCCCAGCCCGTCACGCCTTCCATGCAGCCTTCGATCCACCAGCCGTCCAGGACGCTGAGGCTGGGCACGCCGTTGAGGGCCGCCTTCATGCCGCTGGTCCCCGATGCCTCCATGGGCGGCAGTGGCGTATTCAGCCAAAGATCGGCACCCGCAACCAGCATCTTCGCCTGCGCGAAGCCGTAGTCGGGCAGGAAGACGATCGGCACGCGCCCCGTTGCGCGGCGCGCGGCGTCCGCAATGCGCGCGATCATCCGTTTGCCGTCTCCGTCGCGTGGATGCGCCTTGCCCGCGAACACGATCTGGATTGGGTATTCCCCGGCGAGTTCCATCAGGCGCGGAAGGTTTTCCAGGATCAGGTCCGCCCGTTTATAGGCCGTCATGCGCCTGGCGCAGCCGACGATCAGGACCGACGGATCCAGGGTCCGCCCCGTCGCCCGCCGAATCGCGGCCAGAAGATCCGACTTGGCCGTCTCATGTGCCGCGAACCAGTCCGTGGGCGGCAGGATATCCGCATAGGCCAGGAATTCCGGCTCGTGACGCCAGCGCGGGCATATCCGGTCGTAAAGTCGCGCGAAGGCCGGATGCACCCAGGTTTCCGGATGGACGCCGTTCGTAATCGAACGGATCACATAGCCGGGGAACAATTTCTGCGTCGTTTCGCCATGACGCTCGGCGACGCCATTGATGTAGCCGCACAGATTGACGGCCAATTGCGTCATGTTCAGCGAGTCGGCGCCGGCCAGTTGCTGCAGCACCGGCAGGTCGATATAACGCCCCAGGATGCGACTGACCAGTTCGTACCCGAACCGGTCGTGCCCTGCCTCGACCGGCGTATGGGTGGTAAAGACGCAGCGTTCCAGCACACGCTCCCGGTCATACGGAAACATATCCGTCGAGACATGGCTGGGCGGTCGCGGATGCTGCCGCAACAGCGCAAGCGGCAACAGGGCGCCATGCCCCTCGTTGAGATGATAGGTCGCGATGGAGAAGCCGAGCGCACGCAGGACCTTCTCGCCGCCGATACCCAGAACGATCTCCTGCGCCAGCCGGTGCGCTTCGTTTCCGCCATAGAGGCGATCCGCGACGTCCCGGTCGCGGCGGTCGTTTTCGGTAAGGTGCGTGTCGAGGAGCAAGACCGGAATCGCCCCGCCCGCCCGTTTCAGGACATGGAGCCAGGGCCGGATCCAGACCGCGCGGCCTTCGATGAAGACGGCGACCATCGCCGACAGCGGCCGGGCCACGGCGGAGAGATCCCATGGTTCGGGATGATCGTGCTGGACGCCCCTGGCGTCGATTTCCTGGTGAAGATAGCCCTGGCGGCAGGCAAGGGTCACGAACACCATGGGCAGATCGAGATCGGCCGCCGACCGCGCCGCGTCGCCCGCCAGAATGCCAAGGCCCCCGCTATAGGTCGGGATTGCCGGATCCAGCGCGATTTCCATGCTGAAATAGGCGATCGACGCCGAGCCGACAAAGCGTTCCAGGGGCCCCATCCCGACACCACTCCGGCGAAGATAAAGAAGATAGAGAAGATAAACTGGGCAGAGACGAGCGGACTGCCCTGCCTGCCGGCCCATAACGCCGCAGCGACCGGCCATCCCTCAAAAAAGATTCCGTGAAGGACGCATCCGCCGCCGGCCACGGCGCGCTAGAGCCATATCCATTCACGCTGGTTCACGGATATGGCTCTAGCTTTTTGTTTTAACGAGCATCTTTATCCGACCGGATGAGTCCATCCGGTCGGATGATGCTCTAGTGTCCTGATTCCGAAATTCGCAAGCGAATTTTGGAATCAAAAGGACACTAGAATCAATATTTTAGTGGCCTGCTGGTCCGAGAAATTCTCATAAGAATTTCTCGGGCAGGACACTAGTGTCCCACACGGCCGATCCCGGACTGATCCTCGGGAGGAAGACCTGCTCATGGCCAGCACGGGCGACGCTTTCCTTGACGAACAGATCGCCCTGGTCGGGGCCGATCGCGGCCGCCTGATGGACGTGCTGCGCGCGGTCCAAACCAGATACGGCCATGTCAGCGATGCCAGTGCATCCGCGATCGCCGCGGGGTTGGGCATGCATGTGGGCGACGTGATCGATGCGTTGTCCTTCTATGCGTTCTTCAGCCGCGTCCCGGCCGGCCGGTTTCAGGTCCGCCTGTCCCGCACCCCAATTTCGCGCATTCACGGCGCCGATGCCGTCGCCCACGCCTTCTGCCAGGCGCTGGGCATCGCCATGGGCGAGACGTCGCCCGACGGCCTCGTCACCCTGAACTGGACCAGCGATATCGGCATGGCCGATCAGGAGCCCGCGGCCCTGGTCAACGACGTGGTCGTCACCGCGCTGACCCCCGAGGTCGTCCCGGCGATCCTGGCCGCCCTGCGGGCCGCGATCGACACCTCCACGGGCATCCCGTCGCCGGGTCACCGCGTCCCCCTGCCCCACGCGCGCGTCCATCCCAACGTGATCCAGGCCGGACCATT
>NZ_JABXXP010000126.1 GCF_013376155.1 Nguyenibacter vanlangensis | reverse complement strand
CGGCCGGACAGCCGGGCGTCGCGCACCCAGGTGCCCGACCGCACCAGCGTGCAGGACACGGCGGTCCTGGCCGAGAGCCTGGGCCTGACCGCCAGCAACCCGGCGCATTTCGCGCTGGGCGTGGGCAACGCGATCCTGGGCGACGGATTTTCGTCGCGGCTCTATCGCGATTTGCGGGTCAGGACGGGCTATGTCTATTCGGTCAGCAGCCATTTTTCCTGGTCGCGCAATCGCGGCGGATACAGCATCAGCTTCGGCGCCGACCCGGACAAGGTCGGCAAGGCGCGCGATGCCGCCATCCGGGACGTCGCCGCCATGCAGGCCCAGCCCGTGTCCGACGCCGAACTGACCCTGGCCAAGGCATCGCTGCTGCGCGGGCTGCCGCTGGCGCGGGCCAGCCTGGATTCGATCGCATCCGAGGATTTGCACCTGATCGGGCTGGGCCTGCCCCTGGACACGCCGGACCTGGCGGCGAAAGCCTATTACGGCATGACGGCGGGGGCGGTGCAGGCGGCCTTCCGCACCTGGATCCGGCCGGGAGATCTGGCGGAGATCGTCAAGGGCCCCGCCCCCATGCCGTAACGGCGGGGCACGGGTTTTTCATGCGCTTCGGCTGGCGCGGCCGTCCCGTGCCCGCCGGCGGATCGGCGAAACGAAAACCGCAAGGGGATGCCATGACCGGGAAGCAGCCATGGACTATCGCGTGGATCGTCTGCGCCACGCTGTATTGCGCGGGCCTGTCCTGCCCCGGCGTGGCATCGCCGGCATGGGCGGCCGGCGCCGGGGGGGCACCCGCGCCGGCACTGTGCGGCCAGCAGCCGGTCTTCGACGATGAATTCGACACGCTGAGCCTTGCGGCGTGGAGGCTGGATGGCCGGCGCTGGATCACGCACACGCCCTGGGCCGGCGATTTCGGTGATGCGCGTTTTACCGATCCCGGTCCGGGATCGGCTTTTTCGGTCCATGGCGGGGTGCTGTCGATTACCGCGCGCCGGGACGCGGCGGGGGCCTGGACGTCGGGCCTGATCGCGTCGGCGGACGGAGTCGGTGGCGGCTTCGCCACGATGTACGGCTATTTCGAGACGCGCACGAAGCTGCCGCCCGGTCCGGGCACCTGGCCGGGCATCTGGCTGAACGAGAGCACGCCGAAGGACTGGCCGCTGCAGACGGTCGAAATCGATATGATGGAATATTACGGGCAATTTCCCGGGAAATACCATGCGACGATTCATGTCTGGCACGGCCGTACGGCTGCGCGGGACGGGGGCTGGGGCACGGTGATTACCGCCCCGGGCGATCCCGGGACGCTGGTCGCGCGTTTCCACACCTACGGCGTGCTGGTCGCGCCGGCGCAGACGATCTTCTACCTCGACCGCCGGGAGGTCTGGCGCAGCCCGACGCCGCCGGAACATAAGCGCCCGCTGATGTTCCTGATCAACCTGGCGCTGGGCGGCGGGTGGCCGATCAATCGGACGCCCAATCCCACGACCATGCAGGTGGATTATGCGCGGGTCTATCGGCCCGACGATTCCGCCGCCTTCGCGCGCTGCCTGGCGGGAACAGCGGAATAGGCGGATCGCGGTTTCCCGTCTTGCCGTGGCTGCCGTCAGTCCGCCCTCAGGGCGCGGGCCGGTTCGGCGCGGGCGACGCGGAGCGTCTGCCCCAGCACGGTCAGCACCGCGACCAGGAGCGCACCGGCCACGGCAAGCAGGAAATAGACCGGATCGAGCGCGATGCGCTGGTCGAATCCGGACAGCCAGGAGCGCATGGCGATCCATGCGACCGGACAGGCGACAAGGCAGGAGAGCATGACCGGGCGAAGCAGGTCGCGGAGCAGCAGGACCACGATCTGCCGCCCGGTCGCGCCCATTGTCTTGCGGATGCCGATCTCATGGGTACGCCGCACGGCGGCGAACGCGGCCAGGCTGTAGAGCCCGAGGCACGCGATCAGCATCGCCGCCGCCGCCCCCAACGTAAAGACATGGCCCCGGCGCTCGTCGCCTTTGTAGAACGCATCGGTCCGCGCGTCCGCCGATTGGAAATCGCTGGCGATGTCGGGAAGAATGCCGGCCCAGGCGCGGTTCAGGCGCCGGGCCATTTCGGATTCCGTCACGCCTTGGAAACGGACCGCCGGGATCGGGTTATCGAAGGGCGTTTTGGAGAGTGTGCCGAAATAGATGATTTCCGGATAGACGGGCGCGCGCGGCGAACCGAAACGCAGATCGTCGATGACGCCGACGACCGCGGCCTGCATGCCGCCTTTCTGCAGGACCTTGCCGACGGCGTCCCCTGGCGAGGCAAAGCCGAATTTCGCGGCGGCACGCGCGTTGATGACGACATTGACGCGAACCCCGTCGTTCCCGAGGGCGCCATCCGCGGGCGCATCGTCCTGTCCGTGCGCCGTATCGAACCAGCGTCCGGCCAGGATGCGGGGGCGATAGGTCACGAGATAGCCGGGGCCGACGCGATCGAAAAGAAGCTGCACGTCGTTTTTCCCGGCCGGCCCCGTGTAGCTGTATGTCGAACGCCATTCGCTGTTCGGCCGCGGCTGCAACTGCCCGATGGTGATCGCCGCCACGCCGGGAACGGCGCGCAGCGTGTCGAACATCCTGCGCTGGAGCCCGGCATCCCGCGACCGTATTTCCTGGCCGATCAGCAGGCCGGACCGGACATAGCCGCGATCGGCGTCCCGCATGAACGCCGTTTGCCGGTCGATGACGAGCGTGCAGATGACGATCGTGACCGCGATGGCGAATTGCGCGAGCACGAGCGCGCTGCGCAACCGCGCGGCGCCGCGTCCGCCGGACGGCGTCCGTGCCGCCGCCAGGATGGTCGCCGGATGGTAGGCGGATAGAACAGCCGCCGGGTGGCAGCCGCTTGCCAGGCCGGTGACCAGGACGACGAGCGGCAGCATGGCGAGCACGAAGCCGTACTGCACCCCGATGGCCTCTCCGGTCAGGCTGGCCATGATCGGCGTCATGACCTCGCAGAATGCGAGGCCCGACAATCCGGCGATCGCGGCGATCAGCAGCGCCTCTCCCATGAACTGGGCGAAGAGGCCATGCCTTGCGGCGCCCAGCGTTTTGCGTATCGCGACCTCGCGGGCGCGAAAGGCGGACCGTGCGGTGGCGAGGTTGACCGCATTGGCGCAGGCGAGCCCGAGCGCCAGAACCCCGATCAGTCCGATGCTGTCGACGACGTTCCGGTCAACGCCGTCATCCACGTCTTCCACCGTCAGGTCGTGGAAACGCGCCTCTCGCAGCGGGACGAGCGACAGCGCGTAGATTTTGTCCGGATGCGCGCCGAGGGACGCCTGGTCGTCGCCCGGCCCGGCGGCACGGCGGACGACGAAATCGCGCAGCCGCGCGTTCATCGCCGCGAGATCGCCCGGCCGGCGCAGTTTCAGATAGATCTCGCCGCAGAAGCTTCCCCAATAGCGGTAGCAGGCGCGAGTCTGCGCCTCCTGTGCGGGGATCGGTGCCAGCATGTCCACGTTCGACAAAAAGCCCGGCCCCTCCGGCGTGGCCAAAACGCCGCTGACCGTGTGAACCGTCTTCGTTCCGTTGCGATTCACCGTGACGGTCCGCGCCAGGACGTCCGTCGTCCCGAACAGCCTGAGCGCGGCGCCTTGCGACAGCACCAGCCCGTCGGGCTTCGACAATGCGTCGTCCGGCGAACCGTGCAGCAGCTTCACCTTGAAGACGCGGAAAAAAGAGGGATCGGTCAAATAGGACACGTAGGTGCTGAATAGGCCCGCCCTTTCGGTCCGCAGGTCGGTGCCCGTCAGGCGGACGGCGTCCTCGATTTCCGGAAAATCCTCGCGCAGGAACGGCAGGGCGCGAAAGCTGATGTCGCCGGTCTCGCTCGGCGCGCTGCCGGGAAGGGTCCAGTGCTCGTCGACCCGGACCAGCCGATCGACGTCCGGCAGGCCGGCATTGTAGCGATATTCATAACGGACCAGCAGGGCGAGCGTCAGGAACACGCCGATCCCGAGAGCGAGGCCGGCCACGTTGAGCCCGACATGGAGCGGATGGCGCCGGGCCTGTCGTACGATGCTCTGACAAATGGTAACGAGCATGGGCTGCTTCTCCTCGCGAGAAACACCATACCGTATTTTCGGACGATTTTATCTTATTGATAAATATAGATAAATTTTGAATCCTGGGCGCCTTCTGTCCGAAGACGGACGGTCTGTCCGGAATCGGACACCCTGGAGCGGCGCGTCAAGCGGACCATGAAAAAGAAAAGGGGCGGCGCCGTGACCGGCGCCGCCCCCCTTGTCCTGCTGCGAGACGCTGCCCGCCGGCGGCGATCAGCCCTCGGCGTTGCGGCGGCGGATCGCGGCCCCCAGGATGTCACCCAGCGAAGCGCCGCTGTCGGACGAGCCGTACTCGTTGATGGCCTGCTTGTCTTCCTCGACCTCGCGGCCGCGGATGGTCAGGGCCAGCTTGCGGGCCGCACGGTCCACCGACACGATCTTGGCGTCGACGCGCTCGCCCACGGCGAAACGCTCGGGGCGCTGGTCGGCCTTGTCGCGCGCCAGCTCGGCGCGGCGGATGAAGCCGGTCAGCACGTCATCGACCTTGACCTCGATGCCGTTCGACTGGACGGCGGTCACGATGCAGGTGACGACCGCGCCCTTCTGCACGCGGCCCAGCGCATCGGCGGCGGGGTCTTCATGCAGCTGCTTGATGCCCAGCGAAATGCGTTCCTTCTCGACATCGACGTCCAGCACCTTGGCGCTGACCACCTGGCCCTTCTCGAAGCGGGTCATGGCGACCTCGCCCGGCTCGTCCCAGGACAGGTCGGACATGTGGACCATGCCGTCGATGTCCGCGGACAGGCCGATGAACAGGCCGAACTCGGTGATGTTGCGGATCTCGCCCTCGACCGTCGAGCCGATCTTGTGCTCTTCGGCGAACTGCTCCCACGGGTTGCGCTGCACCTGCTTCAGGCCCAGCGAGATGCGGCGCTTGGCGCTGTCCACGTCCAGGACCATGACGTCGACTTCCTGCGAGGTCGCGACGATCTTGCCCGGATGGACGTTCTTCTTCGTCCAGGACATTTCGGAGACGTGCACCAGGCCCTCGACCCCCGGCTCCAGCTCGACGAACGCGCCGTAGTCGGTGATGTTGGTGACGCGGCCGGAATAGCGGGCACCGGGCGGATACTTGATCGCCACGTTCTCCCACGGGTCGGCTTCGAGCTGCTTCATGCCCAGCGAGATGCGCTGCGTATCCGGGTTGAAGCGGATGACCTGCACGCGGACCGGCTGGCCGATCTGCAGGGCCTCGGACGGATGGTTGATGCGCTTCCAGGCGATGTCGGTGACATGCAGCAGGCCGTCCACGCCGCCCAGGTCGACGAACGCACCGTAATCGGTGATGTTCTTGACCACGCCGTCCAGGATCATGCCTTCCTTCAGGCCCTGGATCAGTTCGCTGCGCTGCTCGGCACGCGTCTCTTCCAGCACCGCGCGGCGCGAGACGACGATGTTGCCGCGGGCGCGGTCCATCTTCAGGATCTGGAAGGGCTGCGGCACGCCCATCAGCGGGGTGACGTCGCGCACCGGACGGATATCGACCTGGCTGCCCGGCAGGAAGGCCATCGCGCCGCCCAGATCGACGGTGAAGCCGCCCTTGACGCGGCCATAGATCGTGCCGTTGACGCGCTGGTTGCCTTCGAACGCCTTTTCGAGGTTCGTCCAGGCTTCCTCACGACGCGCCTTCTCGCGCGACAGCACGATCGAGCCGTCGCGATCTTCGTACCGCTCGACGAACAGTTCGATCACGTCGCCCGGCTTGACGTCGGGGCTGACGCCCGGCGGGCCGAATTCCTTGAGCGCCACGCGCCCTTCGCTCTTGAGGCCGACATCGACGATCGCGAATTCGTCGGTCAGGCGCACGACGCGGCCGGTGACGACCGAACCGTCGAACGCGGTGTCGCGGCCCAGGGTCTCGTCGAGCAGGGTCGCGAAATCTTCGCCGCCGAAATGGTCGGTGGCGTGCTGTAAGGTGGCTGAAGCCATGAGGTACCTGTAGATCCCGTATCCGGCACCGCGGCGCGGACCGGAAGTCATGCGCACCGTCACATCGATCGGACGGAACGACTTGCCCGGCTGTATCCGCGGCCCGTGCCGCGACATGCCTGACGGCCGATGAAAAACGGCGCGCCGCTGCCTCATGGGAATATCCTGGGGGAATGCCCTATGGAATGCCCTTGGGGGGAACGCCCTGGGGGGCGGCCTCGACGCGTGGATTGCACAGACACCCTCGCCCCCCGGTCTGTCAACACAAACCGGACGCCGGATGCCCGAAAACCGGCGGAACGCCGATCACACGGCGCGGAGGCGCCCCGTCCCGGGGCAGTCCGACCCGGGGCAGCCCGTCCGTTCGCGGACGATACGCAGCGCCTCGGCCAGTACCTCGTCCGCCGTCATGTGGTCGGTGTCGATATGCACCGCGTCCTCGGCCGCGCGCAGCGGGGCGACCGCGC
>NZ_JABXXP010000125.1 GCF_013376155.1 Nguyenibacter vanlangensis | reverse complement strand
TCTCGTTCCTCGCCGGCCCGGAGGGCGGCTGGATCAACGGCCAGACCATCCGCGCCAACGGCGGCATGTGCTGACGTGCCGCGCCTGCGGTTCGCCCGAGCGAACCGCGGGCCACCCCCAATTTCGGGAAAGAGATCATGAAAGACGTCATCCTCGTCACGGGCGCGTCCAGCGGCTTCGGGCTGCTGTCGGCCCAGGCCCTCGCCAGGGCGGGCCACATTGTCTATGCCTCGATGCGTGAGACGGTCGGCCGCAATGCGCCGCGTGTCGTCGAGTTCGCGGCCTATGCCAAGGCGCACCGCGTCGATCTCAGGACGGTCGAACTGGATGTCAGCTCTGATGCGTCCGTCAAGGCCGGCATCGACCAGGTGATCGCCGACAACGGCCGGCTGGACGTCATCGTCCACAATGCAGGCCATATGGCGTTCGGTCCGGCGGAAGCGTTCACACCCGAACAATATGCGGCATTATACGACATCAATGTGCTGTCGACGCAGCGCGTCAACCGGGCGGCACTGCCCCAGCTTCGCAAACAAGGGCGTGGTCTGCTCGTCTGGGTCTCCTCCTCCTCGACCCGTGGCGGCACACCGCCGTTCCTGGCGCCTTATTTCGCCGCCAAGGCCGCGATGGATTCGCTTGCCGCGTCCTATGCCAGCGAGGTCGCGCGCTGGGGTATCGAAACGTCGATCCTTGTGCCCGGCGCCTTCACTAAGGGCACCAACCACTTCAACCATGCCGGCGCGCCGGCGGACACGACGACACAGGCCGAATATGACAATGGTCCCTATGCCGGCGTGGCCGATCAGGCCTTGAAAGGGCTGGCGGCTCTGGAGCCAGAAGACGCGGATCCCGCCGCCGTTGCGAACGCGATCACCGATATCGTCAACGCACCCTTCGGCAGGCGCCCCTACCGCGTCTATGTCGATCCCTCGCAGGACGGCGCGGAAGAAGTGTTCCGCATCGGCGACCGGATGCGGCGCGAAATGTTCCAGAACATCGGACTGAGGGATTTGCTGTCTCCCCGCATCGAGGGCTGAGAACTTATCGACCAGCGCAAGCCGCGTGGCTGCAACGACGAGGGAATCAACCGATGAAGGGGAGCGTTAGCGAAAAGAATTGGCATATGGCGCGCGCCCTCCCCACAAGACGCTTCGCGCGGCGCCGATACGGGCCGGCCCCATGGTATCCAACCGAGCACGCGGCTCCCGGGTTCCGTACCCTATCCGGTACCCGGCACACCGGCCCAGCACGGCGTTGTCACAAATCCGCAATCCTCCCGCAGCGCATCATTCAGCGAAAGGAGACAGCAAGCGGGAAAACGCGTCCTCGCACGGGGATAAGGAACGGCTGGAATGACGTACCAGAAGAAATGCCCGGTCCGGCAGCGCAAGTGGGACGGTATGAAGCAACCCGGCTTCCAGTCGCCCGGCGACCACGCTCGCTGAAAGGACCGTTGCCGCCCGTCCCGTCTCGACGGCGCTCGCCACAGCTTCGTTGGAGGCGATTTCCATCATGACCGGCAGCGTGTCCGGATCGATACCCACGTCGCGAAGGGCCTTTTCGAATGCCGACCGCGTGCCGGACCCGCGCTCCCGCAACACCCATGGGCTGTCGCACAGATGCTCAAGGGAAGGAGGCGTCACGGCCCATGGATGGCCCGGCGCCACGACAGGCAAAAGCCGATCCGTGGCGACGATGTCGCTTGTCAGATCTGTATCCGTGACAGCATCCTCCACCAGCCCAAGCACGGCTTCGCCTGCACGAATGGCCCGGCAGATTTCCTGCGTATTGCCGATGGTGATCCGGAGCGCGATCGCCGGATGGCACGCGTGAAACGCATTGAGCCTTGCCGGCAGCCAGTAACTGGCGATGGTATGGCTTGCGTGAACGTGCAGCACGCCGGCGCGCAACCCGGCAAGATCACGTAGCCTTTCGCGCGCCGCCTCCGACCTGGCGAGTACAGTCTGGGCTTCGTCCAGGAAGGCCCTACCAGCGTCCGTCAACACGATCCGTCGCCCGACCCGATCGAAGAGCCTGATCTGAAATTCGGCTTCCAGCGTCGTGACCGCATGGCTGACCGCCGATTGGGTGAGGTTCAGGGCCTCGGCGGCGCGGGTCACGTGCTCGCGTTCGGCGACCGCGACGAAGATGCGAAGCTGCTCCAGCGTCATGCTGCGGTCATCCGGATCAACGTGGCCACCACAGCCGTCCCAATCACTACGAGTGTCGCCGTTGTCCAGCCCTCCAGGCCCCGAAGCGCGATCTCGCGTGGCTTGGCGTCCACCAACTCGGCCCGCACGGCGCGAAACCGCCACCATGCGACCGGCAGCAAGGCCACGCCGACACAGACAGCCGCGACCCCAATCCATGAGGTCGAGCCAGCCACGGCATGCCGCGCCGTGACGAGACGTAGGACAAGATCGAACTTCGCCAGCACGCAACCGAAGGCCGCCAAACCAAAGGCCGTGCGAACCCACGCGAGGAAGGTGCGTTCGTTCGCGGCGTGATCCGCATAACGTTCAATCATGCCGCATCCTTGCGCTCTTGCGTCGCCTCGGCGAGTAGCCGGGCGAGATCTTGAGCTTGCTGCCGAATTTCCGGAATGGCAATGGATTCGAACAAGATACCCAGCCGGGCGGGACCGATCGTGAACAATCCCGGCACCGGACGTCTGCTCTGGTCAAGAATGCCGCCCCGAGGGGTGCAGAGCAGCCCGCTCCCGCCGAAACCGGGCGCCAGCATTCCCGCCGCCAGCAGGCCCTGCAGTAGCGGCGACGCGGCGCGGCGATAATTCAGGCTGGGTCCCGTGCAGTTGATGGCATGAGCGGCCTCGATGGCGAAGCTCTGGCCGCGCGACGTCGCGGTGACGACCAACCCGTCGGCTGTAGGCACGAGCGCCGAGACATGGCCGTCCAAGACGCGCAGCGTACCGGTCGCTCGTTCCGCATCCACAATTTCTGCAATATGGGGGGCCATTCGATGGCGGACTACGTCCCAGCGTCTCTGGAGATGACGGCGAAAGCGCGCTTGCTCGATTTCCGGAAGTGCCAGCCAGAGCTCATTGGTAACGGGCCGCAGGCTGTCCACCGCAGCACGCCATGTCACGCCTGCCTTGCGGGCGCGATTGAAGGTGCGCAGATAGGCCGTGGCGGTACGGGGCGTTTCACCGGGCTTCACGACGCATGCACAGGGCGGCTCAGAGGACGTGTGACGTGCCGGAAAGAGGCCGCGCCGGGAAATAGCCGTGATTCTCCCGCGGTGGCCGCTCTCTCGCAAGCGCATCAGCACGTCGACCGTCGTAAGACCGGTGCCGATCAGCACAACCTCGTCTCCCGGCGCGATGGCAGCGTAGGCGCGATTGTCCCATGCGTTGTGATGATACCGCCCGGAATTGTCCGCTTCCGGACTGATGCCAGGGAGACGCGCCTGAGCGAAATGCCCGAGGGCCAGAACGACTTGCCGCGCCGTCATCTCGCGGCCATCAGCAAACGTAAGGTGAAACGCCCCTGTACCCCGACGGCATGCTGTCACCGTCGTGTGGACATGTTCCGGCGCGGCCGCACAGTAAAGATGGCGAAGATAAAGGCCGTAGATCGCACGCGGTACGAAGGCGTCACCCGGCGTCTTGCTGTCCACGTTTTCGCGCATCCAGCGCAGGAAATGATCTGGGTCGTCCGCCACGGCACTCATGCCCTTGGCCGCGACGTTGAGGAGATGCTTGAGAGACGGCGTGGCATAAGCCAGCCCGAAAGCGGGTCGATCAGACGGATCGACGATGGTGCAGCGCCGTCCGAAACGCGTGGCGAGATTCCAGGCCGTGAGCGCGGCGCTGGCACCGCCACCGATAATCAGGATATCATGCGTCTGGTGCATGGGGAAGTCACGCTCCGTGTTCGTGTTACGGCGCCACGATGACGGCACGCACGGGCTTCGTTCCAATGCAATAAATCAATCACATCGTTCGACGATTGCGAACAGCGATCCGGCACACGGGGTTCTGCCATCGAATCCCGACCATACTCGCCGTCACGGCAGAGATCATAAAAGAAATCGAATATTCTATTCGACATTGTTCAGTTTTTTTATGAATCTGGTGCGCTCATACCTGTCTCCGGCGGGAGAATACCTCTTCCGAAACGGAGTGCAGAGTATGATTAATGAAATCGTCCGTACGGTAAGAATTTTGCTTCTCGCGTCCGCCGTGGCCGCGACGAGCGCCTGCTCCAACCTCCCGGGACCGAGTGGAACGGCATGGCAGGGTGCTCCGTGTGACAGCTGCGTTTCCGCCGCAAATCCGATTGGAAACGGCAATTTTCCATAAACACCATCAACGCCATTTTGCAGTCCGGTCATTGTTTTTCTCAATCGTTGCGGCCTTCATCCTCCACGCCGCCGACGCGACGCTCGAAGCGATCAGGCAAGCCGGATCCGACGGATTTGTCGTCAGCGCCGATCTGACCGAACCCTAGATGGTGTCGCGGATGTTCGACGCGATCGATGCGCGCCTTGCCGATCGCGGCCGCCGGTCCGGACTGGTTGTGCTGGTCAATAACGCCGGCGTGGCGGACGGCGCATCGACCGACGCCACAACGTCGGACCTGTTCGACAGACAGTTTGCGTCGGATGTCAATGCTGTTTTCCTGACGACGGGAGTGGCCCGCAGCCGGATGGGCACAGGGATGCGAATCGTTAATCGGTCCAGCGTGCTGTCTCCCCGCGTGTTCGAAACCGCGAATGGGTTCGTCCCAATCTCGGCCTATGCGGCGGCAAAGGCCGCGGTCGACACCCTGACTCGGCACTACGCCGTCAATGCCGTTGCACCCGGTCCGGTCGATGCGGACATGAATGCGGGCTGGCTCCGCACTGACGAGGGCAAGGCGGTGACGCAGGCGGCAAGCCCGTTCGGGCGGGTCGGCATGCCGGAGAACGTAGCGGGCGTCGTCGCTTTCCTCGCCGGTCCGGGCGCGCAATGGACCACCGGCCAGGTCATCGACGCCAGCGGCGGGTACCGGCTGTAATCTTCAGGCGCCGTCGCGCATGAATGCTTGAAGCCGCGGTACCATGAAGTCGAGGAACAGCCGTATACGCTGCGGCATGCGCTGACCGCCGAGATAAAGGGCATGGACATCCTCCGCGTCGCCATGCCCCGCATCGGCCAGCACCTCCACCAGGCGCCCCTGGGCAAGATCCTCGCGCACATGAAAATCGCCCAGGCGCGCCAGCCCCTCGCCGGCCAGGACCAGGCGCCGCACCGTCTCGCCATTATTGGCCAGCAGGCTGCCGCCCACCATGCGGTCCACGATCCGCCCGCCTTCACGCAGGGGCCAGATCGGCGCCGCGCGGCGGAAGTTGAAGCCCAGGCAATTGTGGCGGTCGAGATCGTCGACCGTCAGGGGCGTGCCATGACATTGAAGATACGCGGGTGCCGCGACGATCTTCCGACGCGCCTCCCCGATCTTGCGGGCCAGCAGGCTGCTGTCGGTCAGCGGGCCGACGCGAAAGGCGATGTCGGTACGGTCGAGATAGAGATCCACGATCTCATCCGACAGCGACAGATCGATCACGACATGCGGATAAGTCCGCCAGAATTCCGGCAGCAGCGGTTCGATTCCCAGAACCCCGAAGGCGACCGACACATTGACCCGCACGGTGCCCTCCGCACCGCCCGCGCCCTGCCCGACTTCACGCTCGATATCGTCCAGTTCCGCCAGCAGCGCGAGGCTGCGCTCGTAGAACAGGCGGCCCTCGTCGGTCAGTGACAGCCGCCGGGTCGATCGCTCGACCAGCCGTACCCCCAGCCGGTCCTCCATGCGGCCGACCAGCTTGCTGACGGTCGATGGCGTCATCAGAAGCTGGCGCGCGGCCTCGGAGAAGCTGCCGGCCTCCACCACGCGGACGAAGACCTGCATTTCGCCGGCGCGATTGTCCATTTCCTGCGTCCATCTGTGAATTCGCCTCCAAGATTATGTGGAGACAAAGCCGATTATCAAGCGCCCCCTGAAGCGGCATCGTCCGGCGGCAGATCAGGATGACGCTGGACAGAAGAGTGACGATGACCGGTTCCGCCCCCTCGGCGCTCGACCGCGTGCGTGTTCCCGGCCGGATCACGCTGGGGATCGAGCTGCCGCTCGACAATGACTGGTCGCCCGCGGGCGAGGCGCGCCGTATCGCCGACGGCCGCCCGCGCGGCGTGCCCGATCTCCGGCACCATGCCGACCGCGTGTGCAGGATCGACGGGCAGGGTTTCGCGGCGGTGTGGATGTGCGACGTGCCGGTGTTCGACAGCGTCGGCATGGGCGACGCCGGGTCGGTCTACGACATTTTCACGCATCTGGGCTTTCTGGCAGGCCTGACGCGCCATGTCGCGCTCGGCACCGCCGGCGTGGTCCTACCCATCCGCCACCCGATGATGATCGCCAAGGCGGCCGCCACAGTGGACGCGCTGTCGGCCGGCCGCCTGATCCTGGGCGTCGCCTCGGGCGACCGGCCGGTCGTATACCCCCTGCTTGGCCTCGATTTCGACCGCAGAGGCGAGCATTTCCGCGAGGCGGTCGCCTATCTGCGCGCGGCATGGCAACCGGGCGGGCTGCCGGGCGGGCC
>NZ_JABXXP010000124.1 GCF_013376155.1 Nguyenibacter vanlangensis | reverse complement strand
CCAGCGCCCACGCGACGGCGCTCTTCCTGGGGCTGGAAACGCTCAGCCTGTCGCTCCCCGGCCTGGTGGCCTACCGCGCGACCCGGCCCGAGGCCGCCGAGGCCGCGATGAAATATCTCATCCTGTCGGCCGTCTCGTCCGCGATCCTGCTTTTCGGGCTGGCGCTGTCCTATCTGCTGGGGGGCAAGCTGACATTCGCCGCCCCGGCCGGCACCGGCGGCATGCTGGGCGCGGCGGCGGCGATCATGGTCCTGACCGGCCTGTTCTTCAAATTGTCGGTCGTGCCGTTCCATCTCTGGCTGGCGGACGTGGTCGAAGGCGCCGCCGTGCCAGTCGCGGCATTCGTCGCGGTCCTGTCGAAGATCGCGCTGTTCGTCGCCCTGGTCCATTATGTCGCGGGCGGGATGGGGGCATTGTCTCCCGAACTGTCGACCCTGGCGGTGCTCAGCATGCTGGGCGGCAACCTCCTGGCGCTGCGCCAGACGAATCTGAAACGGCTGCTGGCCGGCTCGTCCATCGCCCATATCGGCTACCTGCTGGTGCCGCTGCTGGCGGCCGGCACCCTGGGGGCGGGCAGCGCGGCCTTCTACCTGGCGGTCTATTCTGCGGCCACGCTGGGCGCCTTCGCCGTGCTCGGCATGGCCGGCGGCGAGGCCGAACTGGACGCCTGGCGCGGCATGTTCCAACGCCGCCCCGCCGTCGCCTGCCTCCTGTCGGTCATGCTGCTGTCGCTGGCGGGCATCCCCCCGGTCGCCGGCTTCTTCGCCAAGGCCTATATCCTGACGGCTGCGATGTCGGCCGATCGCATCGTCCTGTCGGCGGCCGTGATCGTCGGAAGCGTGATCGGGCTCTACTACTACCTGAATGTCGCGCGGACGATGATGGCGCCCACCCCCGCCGACGCGGCCGCGACCGGCAGGGAAGGGGCGCCGTCGTCCCCCGGTCCGGCGGCGCTGCTGGCCGTCGTGGTGATCCTGCTGGGCCTGCTGCCCGGACCTCTGGTACGATGGAGCGGCGGCCTGGTGGCCGGCATGACCGCACGGCCTCACGCTTTTCTGTATGCGCTTGGCGCCTCTCCCGCGCCGGCCCCCTTTCCCCGCTAGGCCGCACGCCCAATCTGACGGGCCTGTCACCCGGCGCGGGAAGGAGGCGCAGAAATGACCACGTCCGTTCTGCAGGTGCTGGATCGCAAGGGCCATCACGTCGAGACCGTGCCGGAAGAGACCCCGGTGGACGAGATCGCCCGCCTGCTCAGTACGCGGCATATCGGCGGCGTCCCGGTGACGGACCGGGCCGGCACCCTGCAGGGGCTGGTCTCGGAACGGACGCTGGTGACCGTCCTGACACGGCAGGAGGCCGATTTCGGCCATCTTCTGGCCCGCGACGTCATGATGCGCAACGTGCCGGTCGCGGCGTTGGACGACGATATCGCCATCGTGGCACGCCGCATGACCGATTGCCGCACCCGGCATGTCCCGGTGCTCGAGGGCGGCGCAATCGTCGGCCTGGTCAGTATCGGAGACCTGGTCAAGTTCCGCCTCGACGAGGCGGCGGCCAGGATAACCTCGCTGCAACATTATATTACCAGTGACGAGGCCCCCGGCAGCCGGGCGACCTGATCGCGCCAGATTCATTCGCCAGCGAGATATTTCCGCCCGCCTGTTGCGGATGGGTAACAGTGCAATACGTCGTGCGATGCGGGGCGATCGGACCGAATCGCGGTTTCCCGGCCTGCTTTTTCGCTCAAGACGGGCACCCTCCCGACATGGGCCGGAGAAAAACCGTTACGATGGGAAAATCCGACGATTGCCCAAGCGCAATGGAAACCTGTAACTATGCTCCCCCGTGGCGCGGCTTCGTTCGCCGGGCCCGATCATGTTTCTGTGATGTCTTTCTGGGGAAGCTTGATGACAAATGCTTTTCGGCGTCCGGCGGCCACGCGCCGCCAGATGCTGACCCGAATCGGGATCTTGGGGGGAAGCGCCGCCCTCTACCAGGCCATGACCAGCCTGGGACACGCGGCGGGCACCGATTTTTCCGGCCCCCCGGCCCTGAGCGGGGCGAAGCACGGCACGAAGGTGCTGGTGCTGGGCGCCGGTCTGGCCGGAATGCTCGCGGCCTATGAGCTGCGCAAGGCCGGCTATCAGGTCCAGGTCCTGGAATTCCAGAGCCGCAGCGGCGGCCGCAACATCTCGCTCCGCGGCGGCGACACGCTGACCGAACTGGGCGGCGCAACCCAGAAGGTGCAGTTCGCGTCGGGCAACTACATCAATCCCGGTCCGTGGCGCATCCCCTATCATCATCAGGGCCTGCTGCATTACTGCAAGGCGTTCGGCGTCGACCTGGAACCGTTCATCGAGCTGAACCACAATTCCTGGCTGCATTCCTCGCAGGTCTTCGGCGGCAAGCCGGTGCGCTATCGCGACTATGCGTCCGACTTCACGGGCTTCACCGCCGAATTGCTGTCCAAGGCGATCGACCAGCACAAGCTGGACGACGTGATGTCCGGCGACGAACGCGCCCATGTCGCGGCGGCGCTGCGCGGCTGGGGCGGGCTGGAGCCCGACGGATCATACCGCAAGGGCGCGATCAGTTCCCTGCGCCGCGGCTTTGCCAAGTCCCAGGGCGGCGGCGTCAACGGCGCGCCGATTCCCTCGGACCTGTTCGCGCGCGACGACGTCATGCGCTCCGGCCTGTGGCAGTGGATGGCCTTCCATGAGCGGCTGGACATGCAGACGACCATGTTCCAGCCCGTCGGCGGCATGGACCAGATCGGCAAGGCCTTCACCCGCCAGGTGCACGACCTGATCACGCTGAACTGCAAGGTGTCGTCGATCCATCAGAACGATCGCGGCGTGACGGTGACCTATAACGATATGGCGCATGGCGGCGCCGTACGTCAGGCCCAGGCGGATTACTGCGTCTGCACCATCCCGCTGTCGGTGCTCTCGCAGCTCGACGTACAGGTCAGCGGCCCGCTCAAGGCCGCGATCGCGGCGGTTCCCTATGCGTCGTCGGTCAAGCTGGGGCTGGAATTCAACCGCCGGTTCTGGGAGGAAGACGACCAGATCTACGGCGGCATCAGCTTCACCGACCAGCCGATCAGCCAGATCTCGTACCCGAGCCACGGTTATTTCTCCAAGGGACCGGCGGTCCTGCTCGGCGGCTACATGTTCGGCCCGGCGGCCTATGATTTCGCGGGCATGAGCCCGGCCGAGCGGATCGAGCACGGCCTGGCGCAGGGACAGGTGATCCATCCCAACTACCGCAAGGAATTCCGCGGCGGCGTCGCCCTGGCCTGGAGCCGCATGCCCTGGACGCTGGGATGCTGTTCCATGTGGTCCGAGCAATCGCGCAAGACCCATTACAAGACGCTGTGCGCGATGGACAACCGCATCGTGCTGGCGGGCGAGCACGCCTCGTATATCGGCTGCTGGCAGGAAGGTGCGATCCTGTCGTCGCTGGATGCCATTACCCGCCTGCACGAACGTGCGCTGGGAGCTGCCTGATGCGTTCCACCTTTTTTCTCATGGCCGGTCTCGCGGCCGCGACATGCCTCGCCACCCAGGCCCGCGCCGACAGCGCCAGCGCCGTCGTGGGGAAGATGCAGCCCCTGAATAATGGCGCGGCGGTCTACCAGCATGTGTGCCAGGGCTGCCACATGCCTGACGGCAAGGGCGCCGTGGGGTCGGGCGCGCGGTTCCCCGCCCTGGCCGGGAATCCCAAGCTCGCCAGCGGCGACTACCCCGTCTATGTCGTGCTCAACGGCTTCGGCGGCATGCCGTGGTTTTCCGGGCTGCTGAACGACAGGCAGGTGGCCGACGTCGTGAACTATGTCCGCACCAATTTCGGCAATCACTACACCGATATGGTCAAGCCGGCCGACGTCGCGTCCCAGCGCCCGGTCATTACCCCCGAACAGGATTGATTCAGATGACGATGAACAAGTTTGCAGGGCTGGCCCTGGCGGCCGCCCTGGCGTGCGGCACGGCTTCGGCGGCCCGGGCGGCGGACGTGGTGCGCCATACCGATCCGGCCAGCCATTTTCCGATCGCCACGGCGATCGAGGTGCCGCCGGGCGCCAGCACGATCTATCTCAGCGGCATCGGCGCGCCCGCGATCGACAAGACCGCGAAGCCGATGACGCTGGCGGCCTATGGCGATACCGAGACGCAGGTGCGCGGCGCCCTGACCCGGATTCAGGCCGAACTGGCGAAGCTGAAGCTGACGATGGGCGACGTCGTGCAGATGCATATCTACATGGTCGCCGATCCCAAGCTGGGCAAGATCGACTTCCCCGGGATGATGAAAGCTTATACCGAATTCTTCGGAACGGCGCAGCAGCCCAAGTTGCCGACGCGATCCGCCTTCGAAGTGGCCCACCTAGCCAATCCCGGATGGCTGGCTGAAATCGAAGTCACGGCCGTTCGCGCCCACTGACCGCTCGTCCCCGGGGGTGCCGGACACGCCCGGGGTCTCATGACGCCGCGTTCCAGAAATGAAGAAACATTGATGGTCCCCCCCAGGCTGGAACAAGAGGCCGGAACAAGGGGCCGGGACATGATCGCCGCGCTCCGCCACCTTGCGGGCACGATGCCCAGGCCGGTCGCGCGCAATAAAAGAAAAAGAATCGTAACGATCGATGGAACTTCCGTAGCTGACTCGGGTTGACACCGATGTTCTCTCGGGAGGATCCAGCCATGCAGCCAGATGAAAGCGTAAAGCCTGATCGCTCGCCTTCGGTCCAGCATCAGGGCCAGTCCGTCTCGTCCCGCGGCTATCCGCCGGTCGCGGATTCCTTGTGTTTCGAGACCGTGCCATTGGGCGCGCCGGGCGCCGGCCGGCCATCCGGCGAGTCCTGAACGGCCAAGGCCCGAACGGTCTCGATCCTGAATGACCATACCCCGGGCGCTCCAGGGCCCGGATATGGTCGGGCGTCGGGGTGGAAAAACCCCGCCATTCCAGAGCAGATCCCGTTCAAACGGACTCGCTTGAACGGGTGAAAACGCCCGATAAAATAATAACTTAGAGCATTTCCACTGAACGCCGGTTCAGTGGAAATGCTCTAAAAATGTTCGATCCGGCTGCGGAACTGGTTCAGCCGGTCAAGCGCGTCGATGGTCTGCTCGCGATCGACAACCGACAGGCCGAACGCAATGCTCTCCAGGATCGCGACGGTTGCGGAATGCAGGGCGATATGTTCCTCTCTGCCCCGCATGGCCGAAACGATCGCCGTGCCCGGGGGCACATTCTCCGCCTGAATGCGGTCGGTCACCAGAACGGTCGGCAGGCCCAGACGCGACGCTTCCTGAAACAGGACCGCGATTTCCCGGTAGAGCGTGCCATAGGCCATGACCACCAGCCCGTCTCCGTCACGCAGGCTGACCAGGTCATCGGCAAAGGCCCGCCCGGTCGTGCCGATGACGAAGCTGCTGCGGCCGTTTCGGTTCAGCACCCGGCACAGGTAATCGGCCAGACCGGTCGAGGGACCGATCCCGAAGATCGCCACCCGCCGGGCAGGATAGAGGCAGCGCACCGCGTTGACGATGCGCTCCTGCGCCGCCGGATTCTGCAAGGCCGCGATCATCTCGGCATGGGTGCCCAGGACCGCGCCGATGGCGTCGGGAAGGTCCGAACCGATATCCCGGATCGTCCGGGTCAACGCCGTGGCCGGGTTGCTCGCCGGGCTCAGGCTGGCGACCAGCGTCTGGCGCATCTCCGCCAGGCTCTCGAAACCCATGGCCTGGATCGAACGGATGATCGTGGCATCCGACGTATTCAGGCGTTGCGCCAGGTCGGCGGCCGAACTGGCCAGGGTCAGCGCGCGATTGGCATGAATGAACTGCGCGATGCGGCGGGCGGTCGCGGACAGGCCCGAATCGGGATGCAGGCTCTTAACGATCGGATCCCGTTCCAAGATAATCCCCCGCACTAAAATGCAATTTAAAAAACATACCAGACCTGCTCCGCGGCACGGCCATGGTTCATAAGAACTTCATTCTGTAGCATGTGCCACATGCGAGGCCCGACGATGGCGGCCCCTGTGACGCCTGCCGCATCTGGGCTGGTCGGTGCATAGCCTCGACCACGAGATTCCACCCGCGCACGCCTCGCTGGAATTCGACGCCACGCATCTTTTCGTCTACCCGGAATCCTGACGCCATCCATTCAAGCCCCCGCCTCCGCCGTCCTCTTCCCCCGAACATCGGAATGGTTGCAGCAGCGTGCCCGACCCGTCTCCTTCCGCACTCTCCCACGGCCTGTCCGTGCGCGATCTCGGCAATCCTCATGCCGGACCGTTCGATTTCGACGTGCCGCGCGGCGAATGCCTGGTCATTACCGGCATGTCCGGCACCGGCAAGTCGGTGCTGCTGCGCATGATCGCCGATCTCGATCCGCACGGGGGCGACGCGATGCTGGACGGCCGGTCCTGCGTGGCAATGCCCGCGCATCGCTGGCGGCGGCAGGTGCAGTACCTGCCGGCCGAGCCCGGATGGTGGTCCGACTCCGTCCTCGACCACATGCCCGACGACGCCGCGACGCGGGCGCTGATGGCCCGGACCGGCCTGCGCGACGGCCTGCTGCGGGACCCGGTACACCG
>NZ_JABXXP010000123.1 GCF_013376155.1 Nguyenibacter vanlangensis | reverse complement strand
CCGGCAAGGCCCGCGCCGTCGCGGCCGAGGCGCTGACGGTCAGTCACGCCCGTACCACGGCCCATGGCGCGACGGTGATCCTCGGACGACAGGTTCTCGACCAGTTCGTGCCGGGGACCAGCGCCGCGAAAATGCTGAGCCGGCTGCCGGGGATCAATTTCGTCTCGGACGATCCGCTGGGGACCGATAGCTGGGGATCGGCGCTGTATATGCGCGGCTTCACCCAGCAGCAGCTCGGCTTCGCCCTGGACGGCATTCCCCTCGGTGCGCAGGATTACCGGCCCTATAATGGTTTGATGAGCACGTTCGCCATCTCGCCGGACAACATTGCCGCCATGGACGTCTCGCAGGGGGCGGGGGCGCTGGCCATGCCCTCGACGACCAACCTGGGCGGTGCGGTCGAACTGCGCAGCGTCGATCCGCAAATGACGCGCGGCGGCACCGTATCGCAGACCTTCGGCAGCAACCAGACCTACCGCACCTTCGTGCGCCTGGATACCGGCGTGCTGAACCGGTCCGGAACGCGCATGCTGGTGTCCTACGCCCGGGCGGACGGCCGGAAATGGAAGGGCAACGGCGATCAGTTCGACCAGCAGGTCAATGCCAAGCTGGTGCAGCCCATCGCCGGCGCCGGCAGGCTGACATTGTTCTTCGACTGGAACCAGACCATGCAGTTCGCCTATGCGGACCAGAGCCTGGCGATGCTGAAGGCGCTGGGCACGCGCAACGATTATTACTGGCCCTATTACAACCTGGCCTATCTGGCGGCGCAAGGGATCTATCAGCCCTCGCTCGCCGGGTTTTCGGATGCGATCGACGTGTCCTATTATGACGGGGTGACGATCGCCAAGGATTATCTCGGCGGGGCCACGCTGCAATTGCCGCTGACCGACCGCCTGGACTGGAATACGGTCCTCTACGGCCATGGCCAGCGGCAATGGCAGACCTGGACCAGTCCCTATACGCCCTCGCCCGACGGCGCGCCGCTGTCCGAACAGGTGATCGAGCCGCGCACCCAGCGATACGGCTTCACCAGCGCCCTCGACTATCAGCTCGGTATCAACAGGATCGAAGGCGGACTCTGGTACGAAAACGATCATTATATCTCGGACGAATTCCAGTACCCCGAACCGCTCCTGGGGCAGGGGGAACCGCTGGATGCCGTCAATGGCCGCTTCGGCACCCCGTTCCAGGAGAACTGGGGCATGGATTACTGGTCCAATACGGTGCAGACGCACCTGCAGGATACGATCCGTCCGACCCGCAACCTGGTGTTCAATCTCGGCTTCCGCTCGCTGGTGGTAACGACGCGGGGCGGCGGCGTGGCCAATGACGTCGCCTATAACGGGCAAGAGACGTTGCCCTATGGAACGCTGACCGCCGCCAACGGATTCCTGCCGGATTTCAGGGCCGACTGGCATTTTCTGCGGCATCACGAACTCTATCTCGACATCACGAAGAACATGCGCGGCTACGGCATGAGCGGCTATCAGTTGGGCTCGGCCTGGGGCGTCTCCAACCAGCAGACCTTCGAGGCGCTGAAGCGCACGATCCAGCCCGAAACCGACTGGGTCTATGACCTGGGCTATCGCTATTCCGGCCGCCTGCTGCAGGGGTCGCTCAATCTCTATCACGTGGATTTTTCCAACCGGCTGCAGTCCCTGACGGCGGGAACGATCATCCAGCCGATCTCCACCGTGATCAATGTCGGCGGCGTCACGATGAACGGCCTGGACGCCGCCCTGACGCTGACGCCGCTGCGCGGGCTGGCGATCACCAACAGCGTCAGCTACAACCATGCCGTCTACGACAACAATATCACCACCCAGGGCACGACCTACTTCCTCAAGGGGCAGCAGGTCGTCAATTATCCGCGCGTCATGTACAAATCCAACGTGACGTACAATTTCCATGACGCGCAAATCCATTTCGATGCCGCCTATACGTCGCGGCGGAATTTCAGCTATGTCGGCGACATGTCGGTCCCGGGGTTCTGGATGGCGTCGCTGGGGGCACGATACCGTTTCGGCGATTATCGGTTCCTGAAGAACATCACCGTGGATTTCAACGTCTACAACCTGTTCAATTCATCCTATGTCTCGCAGATGGGCGAGAACGGCAACCCGCTGTCCGGGGATTACCAATCCGTGCTCGTCGGCGCGCCCAGGCAGTATTTCGGGACGATCAGCACGAGATTCTGATATCCCGTCCGATTTGTAGGTTTGCGACACCATATGCGTGAACGGATGACGCATCCGTTCTAGCAATGGGATCGCTTGCGTGATTTCCTCTCGCATAGGGCGTGCTTCCGGGATATCGTTGCGTATCTGCATCATATTGGTGCCGGCGCCGGCGGCATGATGTCTCGCAACGGGCGCCAGGCCTGGCCGATCGTCATATTTCAGCTCGGAAGGATATCGCGCAATCCGCTCCCGCCCCGATTTCCCACGACTGGATCGATATCGGAACGGCTCAGGCCGCTGTCGGAAATCGCCTGCAATCTCATCATCCCTTTCCAGATCGTCGGTACGGTATCGATCCCATGGGGCGCGCGCATGATCGGATTCCGGTCTTGAACACAGGAACGATTTCGATGAAAAAGATCAGGATTCTCCCGGCATTCTATACGTTGCTCCTGGCAACGTCATCGCATGCGGCCTGGGCCGAGAAGAGGCACAAGGCCGATACCGCGCATCCCGCAGCATCGTCGCACCGTATGGACCAGGGTATGCGGCCTGCGCGCCGCGTCGTCGCCGCGCGGCCCGAAACATTCAGCGTGGTGGGATTGCGCAAGGCGCGGGCGACATCGGTCGTGGTGGGGCAGGACCTGATCGCGAAATCCGTGCCGGGCACCAATCCGCTGAAAGTGCTCGCCCAGATGCCGGGCGTGATGTTCCAGTCCGACGACCCCCAGGGGCTGGATACCTGGTCCAACCAGTTTTACATGCACGGATTCTTCCAGAATCAGATCGGCATGACGCTGGACGGAATTCCGCTGGGCGATCAGGAATTCCACAGCATGAACGGCCTGAATTCGGTGGCGGCCATCAGTTCCGAAAATGTCGCGCGCATGGACGCGACGATGAGCGCCGGGGCCGAAGATACCGCGTCGACCAGCAATCTCGGTGGCGCGGTGGCGTTCCATTCCTCCGACCCCAGCCACAAGATGGGCGCGAAGATCGTCCAGACCTTCGGCAGCAACAATACGTTCCATACCTATCTGCGCGGAGATTCCGGCGATCTCGATGCGCAGGGATCGCGTTTCTACATGTCCTATCTGCGCAACGACATGGACAAATGGAAAGGCGGCGCCAATCAGTTCTCGCAGCAGGTCAATGCCAAGTTCGTCCAGCCGGTCGGAGAATCCAGCTCGGTCTCGGCCTATTTCGACTGGACCGATTTCGAACTCTACAATTACCAGGACATGTCCTTCGACATGCTGAAGAACGGCGGATATGACATAGACAATTTCATCGGAACGCCGAACGGCTATGCCAAGGCCTATCGTTCCGCGCTGTCGCTGAACGGCCTTCCGGGCGGCGCGCTGCCGCCGGGCTATACGAAAATGTCCGATCCGTGGGATGCATCCTATTATGACGGCGCGACGCTCGAGCGCGACTATCTCGGCGGCATGAATTTCCATTTCCTGCTGACGGACCGGCTGAGCTGGGACAGCGTCATATACGGGCACGGACAATATATGCGCGGCACCTGGGCCAGTCCCTATATGTCCTCGCCCAACGGGGCGCCGCTGTTCGACCAGATGACGCTCCAGCACAGCCAGCGCGGCGGCTTCACCACCGCCCTGCATTACGATGTCGCGCATAATCACATCAGTACCGGCATCTGGTACGAAGGGCTCCACACCGATATCGGCCGCTGGGCATTCCAGGAACCGTTGCTGGGGCAGGGATCGCCCGTCAACTCGCTGGGGTCGCTGCCCGCGCCGTTCGCGCGGCTCTGGCGGGAACAGATCAACTCCAACAGCTTCACCGGCTTCGCCGAGGACACCTACAGCCCGCTGTCCAACCTGGCGCTGCATTTCGGCTTCCGCGCCCTGTTGCAGACGGCGCGGGCGGGCGACACGCAGAATCTCCAATCCTATACCGGCACCAACGCGCTCGCCTCCGGTTCGATCACGACCGCCAAGGCATTCCTGCCCCATATCAGCGCGGACTGGCATTTCCTCAGGCAGCACGAAGCGTTTTTCGATATCACCGAAAATGTGAAATCCTATCCGATCGCCGCCTACAAGCAGGGGGCGTCGCCCTTCGCGCTGAGCCAGAGCACCTTCGACCAGCTCCAGAAACAGGGCGGGCTGAAGCCGGAAACCGACTGGAACTACGCCGTCGGCTATCGTTTCACCGACCGGCTCGTGCAGGCGTCGCTCTATGCCTATCACACGGATTTCAAGAATCGCCTGCAACAGATCACGTCCGGCACGATCGTCAATCCGGTCTCCACCGTGGCGAATGTCGGCGGCGTGACCATGAACGGCATCGATGCGGGCCTGACCGTAACGCCGCTCCGGGGGCTGTCGATCTATAACAGCGTCAGCTACAACCACGCCACCTACGACGACAACCTGGCCGAGCCCGGCATCGTCTATCACCTCAAGGGCCAGCAGGTCGTATCCTATCCGCGGCTGATGTACAAGAACAGCCTGTCCTACACCTGGCGCAACTTCGATGCGCATTTCGACACGACCTATATGGGAACCAGGAATTTCAGCTATACGGGCGACATGAAGGTCCCCCATTACTGGCTGGAATCCCTGGGCGCGCGCTATCATCTGGGCAGGGGATACGGCGTCGCCAGGGACCTGACGTTCGAATTCAATGTCTACAACCTGACCAACGTCAAATACATCTCCACGATGGGCGAGAACGGATTGCCGATGACCGGCGATTACCAATCCTTCCTGGTCGGCGCGCCGCGTCAGTTTTTCGGCACCATCCGCGCGGGATTCTGATCCATTATGCCGTCATGGGCGGCAATTGCCGGGCCGGACGGATCGCGCCTGATCCCGTTCGCGCCGGTATCGGAAGAGGCGGAGCACTCTGGTCATGCGCGAACGTCCCGATATCCTGATCCTGATGGCCGACCAGTTGAAGGCCGCCGCCCTGTCCGCCTATGGCGGCAGGGTGGCGAAGACGCCGCATCTGGACGCGCTGGCGGCCGGCGGCGTCGTGTTCGAAAACGCCTATTGCAACGTCCCCCTCTGCGCGCCGTCCCGCGCGGTCTTCATGAGCGGCCGGCTGGCGTCGCGGATCGGGGCCTATGACAACGCCGCCGAATTTCCGTCCCAGACGCCGACCTTCGCCCATCATCTGCGCTTGGCGGGCTACGAGACCATCCTGGCCGGCAAGATGCATTTTTGCGGCCCCGACCAGTTGCACGGCTTCGAAACCCGGCTGACGACCGACATCTATCCCGCCGATTTCAACTGGACCCCGGACTGGACGCGTTTCGACGAGCGGCCGGAATGGTACCACACCATGAATTCGGTAACCGAGGCCGGGCGGTGCGTGCGCACCAACCAGATCGATTTCGACGAAGAGGTCACGTTCAGTGCCCGGCAGAAACTGTACGACCTGGCCCGCGATCCCGATCGCAGGCCCTTCGCCATGGTGGTCTCGCTGACTCACCCGCACGACCCGTTCACCATCCCCGATCCCTGGTGGAGCCGGTATAGCGACGCCGAAATCGACATGCCCGCCATCCCGGCGCAGGCCGGCGACCCGCATGCCGCCCGGCTGCACCATGTCAACGGCATGGCGCTGCAGCCGGTGACCGAGGCGCAGGTCCGCGCCGCGCGCCGCGCCTATTACGGCGCCTGCTCCTTCGTCGACGATGCGTTCGGCCGGATTCTCGGCACGCTGCGCGATACCGGACTGGACCGCGATACGATCGTGATCGTGATTGCCGATCACGGCGAAATGCTGGGCGAACGCGGCCAATGGTACAAAATGAGTTTCTTCGACGATTCCTGCCGCATCCCGATGATCGTCAGCGCGCCGGACCGTTTCGCCCCCCGCCGGGTGCGGGCCTGCGTGTCCCTGGTCGATCTGCTGCCCACGCTGTGCGATCTGGCGCACCGGTCCGATCGTCTGCCCGGCGAGGGCCGGTCGCTGCTGCCCTATTGCACGGGCCATGATGATGATGACGGGCTGGCGCTGGGCGAATATACCGCCGAGGGCGCGATCGCCCCGATCGTCATGATCCGGCGCGGGCAGTGGAAATTCGTGCATTGTCCGGCCGATCCGGATCAATTGTACGATCTTCGGGCCGATCCGCGCGAAATCCGCAACCTGGCGGCCGATCCGGCGCATCGCGCGCTGTGCGACGCCTTCCTGGCCGAAATCGGACAGCGATGGGACCTGGCCGGGTTGCATGCCGATGTGCTCATGTCGCAGCGCCGCCGCCGGCTGGTGGCCGAGGCACTGCGCCAGGGCGCGCCGCCCGCCTGGGACCATCAGCCCACGCGCGATGCGCGCATGCTCTATATCCGCAGCCACATGGACCTGGAAATCCTCGAACGGCGCGCGCGCTTCCCGGCGCCGGTCCGGCCGGACCCGGCGGACGGACAAAGCTGATGCGGGCGGCACGCGCCCTGCTGGCCGGCCT